>JAGLQQ010000115.1 GCA_023136735.1 Candidatus Omnitrophota bacterium
AAACACAACGAATATTTGCCTAAATCAGTGAACGCGCTTAAAAATTCCCCCATAATCTTTATTCGAAGTCCACACTAAATAAGAAAGAGCCTCTTTTTCTGTACAAAAACATATTTTTTGCTATAATTTAAGCATGATTGATTTAGTCCGAATATTTATCACAAAGTTTAAGAAAGAACCAATATTTACAAGGGGGTAATTATGGAAATTGACAGTATTAGAATAGAAATTCCAAGTGAAGCTAATGTAATTGTCGGACAAAGTCATTTTATTAAAACAGTAGAAGATATCCATGAGGCATTGGTCGGGACTGTTCCTGGGATAAAATTCGGGGTTGGATTTTGCGAGGCCTCAGATGCTTGTTTAGTCAGGTCTGAGGGCAATGATCGGGAGTTAAAAAAAAGGGCCGAGAAAGCAGCGCTTGAAATAGCTGCAGGGCATTGTTTTGTGCTTTTTATAAGAAAAGCTTTTCCCATAAATGTAATGAACGCACTGAAAAATATTCCAGAAATTTGCCGGATATTCTGTGCTACTGCCAATCCGCTTGAAGTGCTTACTGCCGAGACGGTGCAGGGTAGAGGGATTATTGGAGTTATTGACGGATCTAAGCCTAAAGGCATAGAGAAGAAAAAAGATATTAAATGTCGTAAAAATCTGCTGCGGACTATAAAATATAAGCTTTGAGATAATGAAAAAAGAAAATTTTAAGTAAAATGATCCGCATTGCGTAAGATTTAAACGCAGAATTGCTGAAAAAAATCCGTCGAAGCATTTATTGCCGGACGGCAGTATTATTAAGGAATAAGAAAGGGGAATATTATGAGCTGGTTATTGTTTGGTTAAATTGATTTATTAATGATAATATTTTCTTTTGTTTTTCAGGTGGTTAAGTGTATGTATGATACAAAATGCAAAGTTTGTAAAAAATAGTCTTTATTCAAAACAGGCCGATTTTCACTTGAATTTAAGTGGAATTTATTGATAAAATAAATGCTAAAATTGTATGGTTAAGAATTGAGCATAAAAAAAATCATACAATTTATAAAAGCATTGAAAACAGAAAAGAAGATATGCCGCTTAAATTTGTGATCACCAATAAGCATAAGATGATTATTCTTGTGCTTATCATAGTATTATTTCATTTGATAAAAACTATTTGCTGGTTAAATGTCAATGATATGCCGCTGGGTAAAGATACGTATTCCCATCTTTATCAACTTTCCGACATGATTAAAATAGCTCAAGCAAGAAATATAGCGATGTTGGTTGACAATGGGCATTCCTTTTTGTATAAATTTATATTTGCGCGCCCTAACTATCCGCCATTTTATTTTTTCGTCGGGGTTTTGCTTAAAATTTTTCTGGGATGGATAAGCGCGAGAGTAATTTTACTTACTAGCAGTGTCTTTTTTGTTTTTCTTATCATTTTTACGTTTAAAATAAGTGAATTAGCTATAAAGGGCAGCGGGATCTTGTCTGTTTTTCTTATTTCTTTTTGCCCTATAATTTATCACAGCATGCGCCAATTTAATTTGGAATTAGCTGTTTGCGCAATGGTTACGGCCAGTTTTTATTTTTATCTTAAATGTAATAATTTTAGGGAGAAAAATTTTTCAATCTTTTTCGGCATTAGTTTAGGCTTAGGTATGCTGACCCGGCAGACATTCATTGTTTTCTTGATTGCAATATTATTTCTAGAAATATTGAGGACAGTTTTATGTAAAGAACTTCAAGATAGAAAGCGTGTGATTAATATTGTGCTGGCTTTTCTAGTGGCTTTATTGATTACTTCTAGTTATTACCATAATCGACAGTTTTTAAACCATTCTGCGGATGTTTTAGTAAATGTTAATTTCTACTCAGGTAAAAGCTTTTTTCAAATGTCTCAGTTTTATTTTGATATTACAAAGCATTATCTGCCGTCCCCTTTTTTTGTCGGCTTGTTTTTTACTGCTTGCATATTTCTTGCTTTTTTAAAATCAAGTTCCAAACATATTTTTTTTGTTTGGGCTTTTTCTCCATTTCTGGTTATCCCTGTGTTTTTCAAAGCAGCATTTCTTATAAGTCGATTTGTAGGGATGGAACCCACTGGTTTTTTTCAGGATCATCGTTATCCCTTGGAGGTTAGCTATATTCTCCCTGTGTTGCCGGCTTTTGTTCTGCTTATTAGCATTGCCGTAAATAAAATATCCAAGAAAATTATTAGGTATTCGCTTGCTCTGATAATTATTTTGGCGGCAGTTTTTTCTTATGATAACAGTTCGCCGCATATAATGTTTTTTGCTTCAGGGGAGGAAAAAGAGGATTTCATAGAAACTTTCAGTGAGATTGGTAACCATAAATACAAAATAGGAATTTTGGCGTTAGGAACTGAGGAGTATCTTATTGATATCTATACACATATCGGAGCCAGATTTTTGCTGGATAGTAAAAATTTACCGGAGATAATTGATTTTTTCAGTTGCCCTACGGAATTTTTCAACCAGCTGGAAGAAATAGATGTTATGATAATATGTTCCAAATCGCTTAAGGGATGGCCATCAGAGGAAGAGTTGTTAGAAAATTTAGAGAGGATGTTTGAAAAACGAAAAATAAAATTTTCTATTTCTAATGAGGTGGATTTTATCCGCTTTGAAGGAAAAGAAATTGTTGTCCCTGAATTTTTTCCCTTGAGGCTTTCTGAGTTAAAAACGCTTTTTAGGCTGGAAAATACGTTACAATGGTATCTTGACTACAAACCTGTACCGACTGCTTTTTATATTTATAAAAGAGAAGAATTATTATCAAGTAGTTAATTTTTAATGCTCTAAAGGGGAATCGAACGTAGTTCGCATCTTCCGCTAACCTTTGGAAAACAAGACCGTGCTCTAAAAAACTGGGGATAGGGTGTGGGGATTAGGGGTTAGAGGTCACGGGAAACTTCGTTTCCCCATATGGAAAAAGATTCTCAAAAAATTGAGAATCTTTTTATTTGGTACCCCCAAGGGGATTCGAACCCCTGTTTTATGGCTGAGAACCACATGTCCTAGACCAGGCTAGACGATGGGGGCAAGCTTATATATTGTCGCTATTGCAAAACGCATATCTGATGCGTTAAACGCTTACTCACTTGTCAGTGTTCGTTCCCGAATGCCTTTTATCTGCACATTTTCCAACAGCGGCATACTGAAAAATTATATCATAAACTATTTTAAAGTCAATATTTCTCTGATTGAGAAGTTCACCCATTTTTAAATGGTAAAATTTTGTAACTGTATAGTAGTAAATAGAAACGAAAAAATTAAACGCAAAAATATAAAAGAGAACAAGGTAAAGAGAATATAGAAGTAGTGGGAAGCCAGATAGGAAGAACAGTTTTTACTCATTCTCGCCTGACATCCTGTCAGTCTCCGAGGAAAAGGTTGTTTTTGCTCATCCATGGCAAAAGCAACCTTTAAATCCGTAAATACAATTTCACCTGGCTGTTTGCCGCGATTTCTCCCCATAAACAACTTTTTCACCTTTTAAGTGATTATCCAATTCTTTCTAAATACTTACTACCCCTTGTCTTAATCTTCCTCTGCGGAATTCTATTTAGGAATTAGGGTGATTAATAACGTAATATGTGAATTATAATGGAGTAATTTGGATTTTAGTAGATTGAGGTAGTAACTTAACCAACTATAGCGAATCTATTTTGACTCATTCTCGACTTACATCCTGTCAGTCTCCGAGGGAATTAGTTGATTTTAACGTCCATGTAAAATCAACTAATTAAATCCGCC
>JAGLQQ010000116.1 GCA_023136735.1 Candidatus Omnitrophota bacterium
TTTGGCATCAGCATCGCTTATTTCTCCTAACACCGATTTGACCGCCTCTATTCTCACAGAGTTATTCGTAGTTTTAAAGATATCTATAACTGACTTCTGGACATCTTCATTGCTTGTCCCTTCCGGACTTGCTTTAGAAACCGCGTCAAACATATAAGCAGCCAGGACAATAATGCTTGTCTGTCCTTCTGTTTCAGCCATTTCCTTGATTGCCTCAACCTGCGTTTGAGGCAGTCCTTGTAAAGAAGAATCCTCAGCCCCCCTAAAAACAGCAAGAGTACTTTTTAATTGCCTCGCAAAATCTTCAAGCACAGTGTTACCGCCCTGTATTATGTTCAAATACGCGCTCTCCCCATTGGCAGAAGCCTTGGGAGCAATCACAATATAGGAAATATCTTTCGATTTAAGAATTCGGGTTAATTGCTCTGTGTGAAAACCTCCGGTTACTAATGCCGCGTAATCCGCGTTATAGCTATCCATATACTTGAGAGTATTTTCAACAAAAGCAATATCTCTCATATCAGCAACCTCGTAAAACTTTGCCCAGGCAGGTATATAAACATCCAGATAAGAAATTTTTGGCGAAAGTTTAATGGAAAGTTTATGCTTATAGGCCTGCGGCTCAATAAATCTTAGAAACTCTTCTGAATTTATACGCGCACGGTTTTCAAAGAAATACTCAATATCCTCATTTACCATATTTATATCAACAAGCTTGACTAAAGTGTCAAGGTTCTGATATAAGATATCAAGCTGTCTCTGGTCTTGATCTGTATACAGAACATTTTTCAGATCCGCGTTTATCTGCTTTAACTCCTTAAACAAACTTTCATTTGCCACTTCTTCGTATTTGGTGATATATTGCTCATAAGCGCTGAAATTATAATATTCGGCCATATTAAGTTTCATCTTAAAAGCCAGATCCTTCAAATAACCCGCAAAAGCACCGGCACTTAATAATCCCTTTTTGAAATCGAGATTTTTTTCCACCAACTCTGAAATATCCTTCTTATAAACAATTATCTGCACAAGCTCAGTTATCAGGCTGATCCGCTCCTCATCCGCTTTTTTAAAATCCACCTTAGCTTCAAGCTCTACTACTTTTTGCAATTCAAGAAAAGTCGGATACTCAATCTTGTTTAACCCATGTTTTCGCATTAAACGAAAAAGGGAAACCACATATTCATCAAAGGATATCCTTCTTCTTGAATACTCCTCTTCAAGACTATCATATGCTTTAAGTCTGTCATTATAAATATACGGCTTAAGCTTATCCAGTGCTTGAGTTAAATCCGCGAAATAACCTTTGGCTTCCTTTTTAAAAGGCTGTGACTGCTGGAATGCCTCCAGATTCTCCATATAAAGACGAATATCCTCAACCCCGTATAATTTTAATCCGTGATTACTTGTAATCGCCAGATATTCCATGCCCGTCAACTTACCTTCCCTGAGAAGGTACTTACATACTTCCTTTTTAACGCTTTCATGTGGGAAGAAAGAAAGTACTGGGTTCTGTATCTTACCTGAGGCCCCCTCTAAAGCAACAATTTTCAATCGATATTCAGAAGCAAGAAGGTCAAGAATTTTAGAAATGTTCTGCTGGGCGACAAAATCACAATGGGCATCCTGAATATTGACAATTAATTTGTCAGTGCCTGAGTTATACGAATCCCTTATTATTCCCCAGCCAGAAGGTATTTTCACCCCCATGACATCTTCAGCGCTGAGAGCTTTAGAATCTCTCGCAAAGGCCTGCGCAGTAAAAACCGGATTGCTGTTTAAAAACAATACCAGTACAACGATTACCGTAAATCTTAAACATAATTTTACCTGCATTTTGTACCTCCTAACTATTGATTATTAATGTTTATATGATATATTAATATAGCTTAACAAAATTTATTATAACATAGTTTCAGCTTTACTCATTACCTCCATTGATTTCATCATGTTATCTACTTTAGGAGTTCCCATCATATTACCAGAAAGAAGCTTATTTAATTCAATTGCCATTTTCTGGCTAGGGTTAAGTTCAATTTTTTCAATACGCAAACTTTGAATCTTCTCAGTCGGCGGATTAGCCACATGTTCAGGCATAATCTCCGGCTTCTGTGCCGCGCTGATACTTTTTATTGCTTGCGTAAAGTTTTCATTTGCCTGTGAGCCAAACAGCCTATCCTGCAATCCCAGGATAGACATATCCGCTTTTTCCACGTTTCCCCAGTTATGACGTATCAAAGCAGTTTCAGAAACACTAAGTTTACGTTCTCCAGGCAGATGTATATTTATCGCGTCAACAAATTCCTGAGCTTCTTTTATTTCGCTAATATTCACAATCTCAGTTACTGCTTCTCTTACATCTTCTCCGCAACCACTCATATAAATATAGCTGTTTACCCCTTCCGGCAATTCATCTTCTCTCTTCGCGAAGTAAGCCTCTCCAACCTGATTAAAAACAGCTATTGCTTGAACTTCTCGATCACCGTAATTCAACAGAGATTCCGCGATAAATACTTCTTTTTCCCTGTTAGCAAATCCCATAATACTATCCAGGCTTAATCCCAGCGTATATATAGTTATGTCCTTCTGTCCTACAAAAACATTGATTTGCTTAATTATATCGCTTTCATTAGTTAACAAATCATTATTCACACTCATGCTTTCCTCTGCAAACATAACCGCATTTTCTAATGCCTGTTTTCCCTTTTCTCCTTTTACTGGAATAACTATTTCACGATCATCTTTACTATCTACATTAGTAAGCACAAGATTATTATTTTCAGCATCAAATTTTCCTTTAAGCTGAGCTACAGAAACTTTGCCTTTTTCATTAGTATAAACAACATTACCGATCAGATTACCCTGCGCGTCAGGCCTAATCAGCGCGTTCATAACGCCCTCTGATTTAAGCCTTCCCTTAATTTCCCCAGCTACAACATAAGCATTTGATAGCTGAGCTGATTCATTAAAAAGATTATTCTTTTCCACTCTTTCCATGAAATTATCCAGCTCTTTTTCTGCCGCGCCTTTATCATCCGCCTGTAAATAACT
>JAGLQQ010000117.1 GCA_023136735.1 Candidatus Omnitrophota bacterium
ACATTTTAATAGGTAACAATATGAACTGTTTGACTAAAAGAAAAAGAGGGTTGCCCCAAATAATTAACAAAAAGGCAAAGGTTTTAATACTAGGATCATTCCCAGGGGAAGATTCTTTAAAAATGCGTCAATATTATGCTAATAGAAGAAATTATTTTTGGAAGATAATATTTAAAGTTTTAAGGGAAAAAGACCCCAAAGAAGATAAACAAAGAACAAAAATATTAGAAAAGAATAGCATAGGCTTATGGGATGTTGTTTATTCCTGCTTTCGCAAGGGAAGTGCTGATACTAAAATTCGCAAACCTAGGTTTAATAATATTACTAAAGTTTTAAAAGAATACCCAAACATCAAAGCGATTTTTCTAAACGGGAGTAAAGCAAACAGACTTTTTGATAGTAAGTTTTTAAAAAACAAGCTAAATGTACATATTGAACTATTGCCTTCGACGAGTCCGGCTAATGCTGGACAAACGCTTACTTTTAAATATTCAAAATGGAAAAAAATAAGAAGGTTCATAATATCCAAAGCACAAGGAGGTGTGAAATGAAAAAGATTTTATTGGTTTTCCTGTTTTCTATGATGATTGCAGGGACAGTAATGGCAAGCGAGCAGTTATCTGAAGTGAATACTAAATTCACTTATAAAGACAGCCCTATTCATCCTTTTTTGATCAGGCAGTTTTTAAATTGGACATCAGATTATCGCTCTCCAATACTAACAACAGTTGATGTGTCCGCAGCATTTGACACGAATCAGTATCAAATAACTGAAATAAAAAAACAAAACGACTGGTTGTTTTCGGAGAAAGAAGAAATAGACGGCGACATAAGACTGTATGAGTCTTTTCATTATCACTGGGTGGGTAAAATGCAAAATGGTATACATGTTCTTGAAACAGGATCAAGCGGAGGAGGTTCTGGGTTTTTTATGGATTTGATGTTCGTGCGTTTTTCTGAGGATGAGATCCTGTGGGAATCTAAGAAGGAAAGCCAGTTGCTTATGTCAATAGTAGGCATTTATTCACTGGGGGATAGATATGATGGGGATA
The DNA here is from genome assembly GCA_023136735.1 of Candidatus Omnitrophota bacterium. Lineage (GTDB taxonomy): Bacteria > Omnitrophota > Gorgyraeia > B26-G9 > B26-G9 > JAGLQQ01. The sequence continues at coordinate 1,053 of JAGLQQ010000117.1, forward strand.
TAAAAGTCTATGCCAATAAGGTTTTAATCCCTGCATCTCGAGGGCAGTTTGGCGGCGGGGCAATTGATAAGGAGGTTGAATTAAAATTTCCGATAGAGTGATAGTCAGATGAGTTGGGAAAAATCCTTCGCTTCATACAATATAAAAACGCATTATGGTATACTAAACAAGATATGAGAAAAAGAACAGATTTTTGATAATTTTAGAAAGAGTGCAAACATGTAAAAACGTTATTGTCTTGGAAAAAATGAAAATTGCTAGATTAAATCGCGGCAAGGCAATGAATTCACAAAAAACAATCACTGTCCATACCTTTGAGCCGGATAAATAGGCTGAAAATTTTGATAATAGATAGTAGATAAAAGGGGTAATATATGTCAAAGAAGAAAAAAACTAATGAATTAGAAACGGTTCACAGGTTAGCTGTTTTTAAGGGAAAGCAGATAAGAAGGGTAATTCATGATGATGAATGGTGGTTTTCGGTAGTTGATATAGTAGAAGCTCTTACGGACAGTCCTGATCCAAAACAGTATATCAAAAGAGTCCGCCAAAGGGATCCTGAGCTTAATTCCTACTGGGGTACAATTTGTACCCCCCTTGAATTATTGGCAAAAGACGGTAAGAAAAGAAAAGTAAATTGTGCTAATACAGAGGGTGTTTTTCGCATAATTCAGTCAATTCCTTCTCCTAAAGCTGAGCTTTTCAAACGTTGGCTGGCAAGGGTTGGATATGAGCGGGTGAAGGAAATTGAAGATCCAGAACTTGCGACTAAGCGCGCAAGGGCATTATATAAGGCAAAAGGATATTCAGACGCTTGGATTGAAAAGCGGCTGCGAAGTATTGCCATCCGGGATGAATTAACGGATGAATGGCAGAAAAGAGGCATTGAGGATCAAAAAGATTATGCTATTTTGACAGCTGAGATATCCAAAGCGACTTTTGATATGACGCCTTTTGAATATAAGAAATATAAGAATCTAAAGCGTGAGAATTTGCGGGACCACATGAACGATTTAGAACTTATATTTTCTATGCTTGGAGAAGCCTCAACAACGGAGATTGCTCAAAATAAAAACGCTCAAGGTTTATGGGAAAATAAAGAATCTGCCAGACAAGGTGGAAGTGT
>JAGLQQ010000118.1 GCA_023136735.1 Candidatus Omnitrophota bacterium
ATTAAAATCCGCAAATACAATTCCCCCCGTCTGGTTGATACAAAGGAAAAGTGTTTTCTATCTAGGAGTTGGGGATTCTTACTTTGGCTTGACAAAAAACTGTTAGAAAAACTGCAAGATGCTGCTAGATGCTTGACATCAAGTAAGCTTGTGCTATAATAAATTCACAATATAAATGTACAGGTGTTTTAATCTGGATGTTCAGGAAATATTCAGGTAAAAACTTAAAAGGGAAAACGGTGAACTGTTTATTTGCAGTGAATCCGTTACGGTCCCGCCGCTGTAATCCTGCTTTTCTCTGATGAGAAAAGAACCATTTGGGCATTTTATAGCCACTGTCTTTTTGATGGGAAGGCTGCCAAAATGGGGGGAGAGTCAGAAGACCTGCCTGTCATATCATGGGTAAAAAGGAGTTTATCCTCGCGGAAGGGTTAAGTAAATCAGGGTGCAATCCTGCCATAATCATGGCGGGATTTTTTTATTGCAGGATGCCATAATCCGCCAAATAGCACAGGAGGTGCGTTTTGAGGTGGATAAAATAAGATGGCACAACTGCGCAAAGAATACAGGATGTGTGTTTTGTGGAGGATGAGACAAGATAAAATAACCCTGAGCCTGTCGAAGGGTAAAACTGGCTGGAGGGTTAGAAAGATAAAAACACTGTTTAACTAGGAGAAGGAAATGAAAGCTTTTTTTCTGGCTTTGCAATTTTTGACGATTATCCCGATAGGCTCTAATCTTAAGTTTGAAAAAAAAGATTTTGGCTGTTCATTGCGGTTTTTCCCGGTTATCGGATTGATTAGTGGTTGTTTTTTGTGTTTTATATGGTTGAGTTTTTCCGGGGTGGCGGTGTTGGCTAGAAGCGCGCTGATTATTATCGCGAGTGTTATCATTACCGGCGGCTTGCATATAGATGGGCTTGCGGATACCTGTGATGGATTATACGGTTTTCACTCAAGAGAGAAAACGCTGCGAATAATGAGAGATAGTCAGATTGGCGCAATGGGAGCTATGGCAATAGTATGTTTATTAATCGCCAAATTTGCTTTTATCGCAAGTATTCCGAATGCTCAAATTTATAAAATTTTGCTTGCTATGCCGGTACTATCACGATGGGCGATGACTTTTGCTTGTTGCGGGGCTCTTTATCCGAGGAAGGAGGGCAAAGCGAAGTTATTTGTCGAAGGAACTAAGGGGAAAGAGATATTTGCCGCAGGGGTAAGCGTGCTGGTTTTATATGTTTGGTTTTGGCAGCTTAAAGGGGTACTAGTTTTTTTATTGACACTGTTATGCGTGGGTATATTTAAACAATACGCGCAAAAAAAAATAGGCGGGATGACCGGTGATACGATTGGAGCTGTTAATGAAATCGCTGAAATGGCAATGCTGTTTTTCGCGCTGCAAATCTTATAAGCTAATATGATTACAGAGTTATTTTTAATCCGTCACGCTCAGACAGAGCATAATAGGCAAAAGCGTTATTGCGGTTTTAGCGATGTCTCCTTAAATCATACAGGGATGAAACATGCCAGGTCTCTAAAAAGTCGAATCTCGAAACTGAAGATAGAGGTATTGTTCTCAAGCCCCTTAAAAAGAACGCGGCAGACATCAGAAATTTTGTTTCCTGAGCGAAAGATTGTTTTTGACCCGCGCTTGAAAGAATTGAATTTTGGGCAGTGGGAAGGTTTGCAATATAACGAAATTATTGAAAAATACGGCTCTTTTTATAATGAATGGGTCAATGATCCATTTAACGCGCGTCCGCCGCAAGGGGAAAGTTTGCTTGATCTGCAAAAACGGTGTATGGGATTTTTAGAATTTGTTTTAAAGGAGTTTAAACATAAAAAAATCGGGATTGTTTCCCATGCCGGGCCGATAAGGGTTATGCTGATCGGCCTTAATAAGTTAAGAAAAGAGGATTTTTGGGATATCGCGGTGGATCATTTAAGCATAAACAGGGTCAAAGTTAACCAAGAGGTGTGATCTAAGGAAAGTTTGAGGAAAAATGGGAAAGGTAGTATTTATAACGGGTTCTGTGCGAAGCGGGAAAAGCAAATTAGCAGTTGAGTTTGGAGAAAAATCCTCAAAGAAAATTGTCTTTTTAGCCTCATGCGCTCCTTTGGATGAGGAAATGAAAAAAAGAGTAGCCAAACATAAACAGTCTCGACCCCGGGACTGGAAAACAATAGAAGAGCCGATTGATGCCGCGGATGTTATTACAGAAGCTAAAGCTGATGAGCTTGTCATATTTGACTGTCTTACGCTTTGGATAAGCAATATTATGTTGAAATTCGATAAAGAAAAATTGATAAATGAAAAAATTCAGGAATTGTTTCTAATTTTGTCTAAAACAAAAGCGGAAGTAATTGTGGTTTCTAATGAGGTGGGTTGGGGAATCGTGCCGGAGAATAAGCTCGCCAGGCAATTCAGGGATATTGTAGGGATTACGCATCAAAAACTGGCAGGAATAAGCGATGAGGTTTATCTTGTTACAGCAGGGATTGCTCAAAAATTAAAGGAGAGTCATGAATAAAATTAGAGAATTGATTAATACTATTGAGGGTTTAGATCATGAGATTATGGGAAAAGCGCAAAAAAAACTGGACTGCTTAACTAAACCGCAAGGGAGCCTGGGAAGGCTGGAGGAGCTGGCAAAGCAGATAACGGGTATAAAAAGAACGTTGAATATCGCATTAAACAATAAAGTTATTTTTACTTTTGCCGCGGATCACGGGATTGCCGAAGAAGGGGTGAGCGCTTTTCCTCAGGAGGTTACAGCGCAGATGGTTTATAATTTTCTTGCAGGCGGCGCGGGTATAAATGTGCTGGCACGCCATGAGGGAGACCGGGTTGTTGTAGCGGATTTAGGGGTTAAAGAACAATTAAAGGCAGATAATAATACGCTGAAAGTAAAAAAAATTGGACTTGGTACAAAAAATTTTCTTAAAGAAAAAGCAATGACCAGGAAGCAGGCTGAGATGTCAATCGAAGCAGGCATTGAAATTTTTAGCGAAGCATTTAAAAAAGGAATTGATATTATCGGCATCGGGGAAATGGGCATTGCCAATACGACATCGGCAAGCGCGATAGTTGCCGCTATTACAGGGGCAAGGGTAAAGGATATCACAGGAAAAGGAACAGGCATAAATGATAAAATGCTGAAACACAAAATAAAAGTTATTGAAAAAGCACTTTTGCTGCATAAACCTGATAAAGGTGACGCGATTGATGTCTTGTCAAAAGTCGGAGGCTTTGAAATTGGAGGGTTAGCCGGGGTGAGCTTAGCCGCGGCTAGTCGCAAAATTCCGGTTGTAGTAGATGGATTTATATCGACAGCAGCTGCTTTAATCGCTTATAAATTAGAACCAAAAACAGCCGCTTATATGATATCCGCTCATTCATCAGTTGAGAAAGGGCATAAGCTTATGCTTGAATATATGAATTTAAAACCGCTTTTAAATCTGGACTTGCGTTTAGGAGAAGGAACCGGGGCGGCCTTGGCAATAAATTTAGTAGAAGCCGGGGTTAAAATTATGAATGAAATGGCGACTTTTGAAAACGCGAATGTCTCGGAACAGGTTTAAACAATATCTTATGAAAAAAATAAACACGCAAAACAACAAGCAAGAAAAAAATAAACATGGGGGCAATATCGCGGCTATGCTCCAGCAATACGGGTTATCAGAAAAACATATAATTGATTTCAGCGCTAATATTAACCCCTTGGGCTTGCCGAAAAAAATCATCAATCTGATTTTCCGCAATATTGATGCTGTAAAAAATTATCCTCAGCCTCAATCCGAGCGCTTAAAAGAAATAATAGCGCGTACTTATAAATTAAAACCGGATAATTTACTTGTCGGTAACGGCTCTATAGAATTGATTTATTTGATTTCGCGGGCATTAAAATTGCGCAAGGTAGCTGTAATCGCCCCGGATTTTAGTGAATATGAAACAGCATCTAAGATGCATGGAGCTGAGGTTGACTTTTTTTTCGTAAAAGAAAATGAGGGTTTTAAGATAGATATACTAAAGCTTAAAAAGTTTATTAAAAAAAGTGATGCTTTTTTTCTGTCAAATCCTAATAACCCTACTGGAAGAATACTCCAAAAGCAGGAGATGCTTTTGTTGATGGATATTTGCCGCTTAAACAAAACACTGCTTATTGTTGATGAGGCATTTATGGAGTTTGTGGATGACGCGACAAGGTTTAGCTTAATGCACAAGTCAGTGAGTAATGAATATTTGTTGGTGCTAAGATCCGCGACAAAGTTTTTCGCTCTTGCCGGCTTAAGGCTTGGATATCTTATAGGACAGGCGAAGTTGATAAAAAAAATAGCCGTGTTTGAGTATCCATGGAATGTTAATTGCCTAGCGCAGTTGGCAGGGGGAGCTTTAATTCAGGATAGTCAATATGCAAGAAAAAGCAGGCATTTTGTATTAAAAGAAAAAGATCGCTTGTTAAAACAACTGCAAAAAATACCAAGCATAAAAACTTATCCGGCAGCGGCTAATTTCATTTTCTGTAAGCTGGAAACAAAAAAGATTAAAACAGCGGAAAAACTCTACGAGGCATTAGCAAAAAAAAGAATTTTTATTCGCGATTGCGCGAATTTCCGCGGATTAAATAATCAATTTTTTCGAATAGCGGTGCGCGCTAGAAAAGAAAATATTCAATTAATTGAGGGGATGAACTTAATACTCAATCAGTAATAACAAGAAAATATTATGTATGAGATAGTAGTTATAATCTTAATAGCGTATGTGTTGGATTTATTGTTTGGGGACCCGCGTTGGCTTGCGCATCCTGTTAAGGCAATAGGCTGGCTGATAACAAAAATTGAAATGCCCTTGAGGAATATTGTCAAAAATGAACGTATAGCAGGAGTAATATTTACAGCGTTTATTGTGATAGTAAGCTGGATAGTGGTTTTTTTTGCTGTTCAGGCAGCAGGACACCTGCATTTATTCGCGGGATTGCTTGTTTCTGTTTTTTTCGTATACAGCGGCATATCAGTAAAAGATTTAAAAGTAGAATCATTGGCGGTGTATGACGCTCTGCAAAATGAAGATATAATAAGTGCCAGGAAAAAATTATCTATGATCGTGGCCCGGGATACTAAGGATTTGGACAAAACTCAAATTATCCGGGCAACAGTGGAAACAATCGCGGAAAGCATTGTAGATGGGATAATCTCCCCGTTGTTTTATGCTTTTATCGGCGGGGCACCGTTGGTTATAGCGTATAAGGCGGTAAATACCATGGATTCAATGGTGGGATATAAAAATAAAAACTTTATCAACTTTGGCTGGGCTTCGGCTAAACTTGATGATCTGGTTAATTTTATTCCGGCACGGATTAGCGCGATATTGCTGCCAATAGCAGCTTTATTGTCCGGAAAAAATGCCCGCAATGCCTGGAAATTTATTCTGCGCGATGGGAATAAACACCCCAGCCCTAATAGCGGGATTCCCGAAGCAGGAGTTGCCGGAGCGCTTGGGGTTCAGCTGGGAGGGATTAATTACTATCAAGGTAAGCAGTGTGTAAAACCGTTTATCGCGGACATGTCTCAGGCACTTAAAACAGAGCATATTAAAGAGAGCTTAATGATCGTTTATGTGTGTTCATTTTTGGCGGTTTTAGCAGGGTTTCTTATAACGCGATAACCCGTAAAGGAGTAGGAATTGGTGAAAAAAAGGGCGAAGGTTATTCAGATCTGCGGTACAGGTTCCGGAGTTGGTAAAAGTATATTTGTTGCCGGATTATGCCGGATATATCAACAGCAGGGCTATAAAGTCGCACCATTTAAAGCTCAAAATATGGCGCTTAATTCAGCTGTAACGCCTGATGGTCTTGAGATCGGCTGTGCCCAGGCAGTGCAGGCATTGGCTTGCAAGGTTGAGCCAAGCGTGGATATGAATCCGGTATTGCTTAAGCCGACAAGCGATGTTGGTTCGCAGGTTATTCTTAGCGGTAGGCCGCTTGGCAATATGACGGCAGGTCAATATTATAAATGTAAAACGCGTATTTTTGCTACTGTAAAGAAATCTGTATATAGGCTCTTAGCAAAAAATGATATTGTTGTTGTAGAAGGGGCGGGTTCGCCGGCGGAAATAAATTTAAAAAAGCATGATATTGTGAATATGAGGATAGCGAGGCTGCTTAGTGCCCCGGTTCTTTTAGTCGGGGATATTAACTCTGGAGGGGTTTTTGCGTGGCTCTTGGGAACCTTGGCGCTTTTAACCCAAGCAGAAAGAAAATTAGTAAAGGGGTTTGTAATTAATAAATTCCGGGGAGATAAAAAGCTTCTTAAGAACGGATTAGATTATCTTCAGAGAAAAAGTAAAAAAAGGGTGTTTGGTGTTTTGCCTTATTATAAAAATATAGCAATTCCAGAGGAAGATTCGCTTTTCTTTGACCAGTTGTCTTTAAAACAGAAAAGGAATTCAAAGCAGGTTCATATAGTTGTAATTAGAATCCCTCATATTTCAAATTTTACTGATTTTGACATTTTTCGTTATGAATCGGATGTATGTATTGAATTTTCTCGTGATCCCCAAGTCATAGAAAAAGCGGATTGTATTATCTTACCCGGTACTAAAAATACACTTAGCGATCTGGATGTTTTATTTCAACAAGGCTTAGCAGAGCTTATTAAGAAAAAGGCACAGCAAGGATGCTTTATTGTAGGTGTTTGCGGTGGTTTTCAAATGCTTGGCAGATCAATTGTTGATCGCGTGGGGGTTGAGGGTACTAAGGGCCTGCGTAAAGGGCTGGAGCTACTGGCTGCGGATACATATTTTAAAGAAAAAAAGGATACGTATCTCATAGAAGGTATTGAAATAAAAAACGGAATGCGCGTTAAAGGTTATGAAATCCATCATGGAAAAATGAAACTGGGACATGGCGTTAAGCCGTTATTTCTCATTAAAAAACGTGGAAATAGAAAAGTGTGTGTTAATGACGGGGTTTCAAGTCAAAATGGAAGAATTTGGGGTACGTATATTCATGGAATTTTCGATAATAGTATTTTTAGAAAAGAGTTTTTAAATAAACTCCGCCGCAAAAAAAAGTTAAAAGTTATACGAGATGAGGTGGCTTTTTCTCAGGATGAGGAATTTAATAAACTGGCGGATTTGATAAGGGAAAATGTGAATATGAAAATGCTAAATAAAACTGTATTTAACAAACGTTAAGGAGTTAGATTGTGAAAGCTTTTGTTTCCTGGAGCAGTGGTAAAGAGAGCTGTCTTTCTTTGTTTAGAATGCGGAAGGAAGTAGACGTTAAGTATCTTTTTAATATGATTGATGAGGACGGAAAGCATTCGCGCTCTCATCGCCTGGATAAGAAACTTATTCAATTACAAGCAAAAGCGCTAGGGATACCCCTTATTCAGCAAAGCAGTACATGGCAGAGCTATGAAGATGTGTTTAAGCAAATGGTGGCCAAATTAAAAGATGAAGGCATAGCGGCCGGGATTTTTGGCGATATTGATATGCAGGCTCATAGGGATTGGGTAGAAAATGTGTGCGTGTATGCAGGTATAAAATCAATACTGCCGCTATGGCAGGAAGAAAGAGAAAGGTTAGTATGTGAGTTTATTGCTGCTGGGTTTAAAGCTGTGGTAGTGGTGGTTAACGAAAAATATCTGGGCAAAGAATGGCTGGGCAGAATAATAGATGAGTCTTTTATCGCGGATTTAAAATCCTTGCCTGAGGTTGATGTCGCGGGTGAAAAAGGAGAGTATCATACCTTTGTATATGATGGGCCTAATTTTAAAAACCCGGTAGCATTTTCTGAAGGAGAAAAAGTCTATAATAACGGTTATTGGTTTTTCGATTTACGCGTATAGGGTATTATTCTGGAATTTTAAGAGCTGATTAAAAAAAGGATGTCAGGGATAGTGAGCAAAAATATAAAAAGTTTCTTTTCTTTAATGATTATACTTCTCGGTATTTTTCATGTTGGTTCTGTGAGGGCTTTAGCAGTAGAAGATAAATATCCGCAGAGAATAGTTTCTCTGGCGCCGTTTTTAACGGAGGAGCTGTATCTCTTAGGAGTAGAGGACAGAATTGTAGGGGTTACTAGTTACTGTACGAGGCCGGAGCAGGCGCAAACAAAGGAAAAGGTGGGAAGTGTTAAAGAAGTAAATGTGGAAAAAATTGTAATGCTGAAACCGGATATTGTTTTGGCTTCGCCGCTTTCTGATGTTAAAGCAAAAAATAAATTAAACAGCTTAGGGATTGAAATCATTGAATTTTCCGCGGCTAAAAATTTCACGCAGATCTGCGAACAAATGGAAGAACTTGGCAGGATTGTCGGTGCTCAGGAAAAAACGCAAGCGATTATTAGGAAAGCGCTGATTAAAGTTACGAGAATAGGTAAGGATATTGCTGAGTTACCAAAGCCGAAAGTTTTTATTCAGGTGGGCGCCAATCCCTTGTTTACGATGAATAAGGATTATTTTATTCATGATCTTATTGTGCGTGCCGGGGGAATAAATATTGCCGCGGAATCGTGTTCTGGTATATATTCGCGCGAGAAAGTGGTCGAAGCTAATCCGGATTGTATTATTATCGTAAATATGGGTATTGTCGGGGAAAAGGAAAAAACAATGTGGCAGCAGCATGGAATGCTTAACGCGGTAAAAAATAGCAGAATTTATATTATTGATTCTTATATTGTTTGCAGCCCGACACCAGTAAGCTTTGTGGAGTCATTGAAAAAGATTGTTGCGTTTCTACATCAGAAAGGTAAAAAGTGAGTAAACTTGCCGGATGGATGAGTGTTATCTTACTGCTTTTTCTTTTGCTCGCGGGAGTAATGTTTGTGGCTCTATCTGTCGGAGCTACCCAGATACCGTTTGCAAAAATACTTTCTCTACTATTGCACGGTAATGATGGATCAGCTTATTATAGTATTCTTTTTAAAATCCGTTTGCCTAGAATTATTATCGGTTTCGCTGTAGGCAGCGCCTTAAGTCTTGCTGGAGTTATCTTGCAGGGGATGTTTCGTAATCCCTTGGTAGAGCCTTATACCCTGGGAATTTCCGGCGGGGCGGCCTTGGGTGTGTGCTTGGGTATTGTGCTTCGGATAAATAATGTGTTCGGAACAATTACTATCCCCGCGCTTGGATTTTTAGGGGCAATGGCTGTAATTTGGCTTATATACTTTTTGAGTGTTCGAAAAAACATTATGAATTTACAGGGTATTTTGCTAACAGGAGTAATGATCAGTTTTATTTGTTCAGCTTTATTTATGCTGGTTATGGCTTTGGCGCGTATGGAAGACTTGCATGGGATTGTTTTTTGGACCATGGGGTCTTTGGAACAGTCGGATTGGAATCTTATTAAAGTAATAGTCATTGTCTCAATGCTTGGTTTATGCGCCGCGTATGCTTTTTGTAAAGATCTTAATGCTTTTGCTTTGGGAGAAGAAGAAGCGCTGCATTTAGGCATTGCTACACACACAACAAAAAAGATTTTATTTGTGATTACCTCTCTGCTTACCGGCGCGAGTGTGGCAGTTGCCGGGATTATCGGGTTTGTCGGATTGGTAATTCCACACTGCGTGAGGATTCTTGTTGGCAGTGACCATAGAATTTTATTGGCTAGCGCTTATCTTGCCGGCGGGATTTTCTTAATTGCCTGTGATACAATAGCGCGCACTTTAATAGCTCCTATGGAGTTACCGGTAGGAGTGGTTACCGGGATTCTCGGAGGCACGGTTTTTATTTATATTCTTTCCAGAAATCAAGGAGGCCGCTAGTGCTCAATGTTAATAATTTAACTTGTGGTTATGCCAATAAACCTGTTTTAACGAATATTAACTTCAAACTTGATCGTGGGGATTTTGTCGGGGTGATTGGGCCGAATGGTTCGGGTAAAACAACACTCCTGCGCGCGATGACAAAGATTATTAAACCCTATTCCGGGACAGTCTCCTTTAATGGTAAGTTGATTAGCCGGATGAATTTTAGGGAGGCGGCCAGAAATATTGCTGTTGTTTGCCAGGAAGTTAATCCGTATTTCGACATCAGTGTTGAGGAATTTGTTGGCCTGGGACGGATCCCGCACCAGGAAAAATTCGCGTTTATAGAAACAAAAGAAGATGAAAGAATTATCCGGCAGGCCATGGAGATGGCGGGAATAGTGAAGTTTAGAAAACGGTCACTAAAAAACTTAAGCGGCGGAGAAAGACAAATGGTGGTGATCGCGAAAGCCTTGGCTCAGCAGCCAAAACTATTACTGCTGGATGAGCCGACGGTATATCTTGATATATCTCATCAGGTGTATATTTTAGATCTTATCCGGCGCTTGAATAAAGAGCAGAAGGTGTCGGTGCTTATTGTGCTTCATGAATTAAATTTGGCCAGCGAGTACTGTCAGCGCTTGATTTTGCTTGATAACGGTTCGGTTGAAAAAATCGGTACACCACAGGAAGTTCTTGCTTATGAGATTATTGAACGGGTATATAAAACAACAGTGGTTGTGCGGGAAAATCCCATATCACATAAACCTTATGTATTTATTGTGCCGGAAGAAGAAAAAAAGAATATATCGAAGGCATAAATTCAGGGCTCATTAAAGGAGATAAATAAAATGAAAAGGATAGGGCTGGTTCAGATTTATACCGGAGTTGGGAAAGGAAAAACAACGGCGGCTGTCGGCCTGGCGACAAGAGCCGCAGCGCATGGATTGCAGGTTTGCTATGTGAGTTTTCATAAGGATTTCAAACGTTATCCATACGGAGAGTCTAAAAGCCTGAAAAAATTGGGGATAAAAGTACGCAGTTTCGCGAAATATCATCCTCATTTTCATAAAGCAAAAAAAGATACTAAAGCAAAAGATTTGCCGCGGCAATGTTTGGAGGGGGTAAATTATATTAAAGGTTTATTTAAAGAAGGTAAGCAAGATATGATCATACTTGATGAAATTATTATTTGCGTACGGGATGGCTTTCTAAAAGAAGAAGATTTGCTTGAGCTGATAAAGGAAAAACCGCAAAAATTAGAGCTGGTTCTTACCGGAAGAGGAGCGACGCGGAATCTAATGAAAAGAGCAGACCTCATCAGTTATATTAAAGCCGTAAAACATCCCTTTGAAAAGGGAGTTCCCGGAAGAAAAGGGATTGAATATTAAGATTTATTTGCTATGAAAATCAGAATACTTATTATTTTAATTGTGTTTTTTCTTTTTATCTTTATCAGGGGGGTAGATATTTATGCTTTTTCGCCAGGAGATGATTATCTCTGGCTTGAATTTGAACAATGTATTAGAGAAAAAAATGGTAGTTTGACCTTGCCGCTTCGGCTTAATTATGGAAGGTTTCCTGGCGCAAAAAAGGGACTCAGAGAATTAGATGACGTTAGTGTTTTTTATTCCTTGGCCGAAACTGATGATGAAGGCAAACCTGTCTTTTACGCTGCCCGGATACAAAAAGACAAACAAAACTATTCTGTAAATATTAATTCATCTGAGCAAAATCACTTTATTGTCTTTGCGCAAGCTAAGAAAAAACGGAATAAAATTACGGATCAGTATCTCGCGAAAACATCATTTCTCCTTTTTGGGCATGCCTTTTTTAAAAAAAAGAATACGCGGACTATCCTGTCTCGTGAGGTTAACCGGCAGTTGGAAATACGCACCGTTCCAGATGTTCAGTGTTGGCCTCAGACAGGTAATTCTGTCAAAATCATTCCTGTATTTAAAAAAGGCCGCTTAGCTCAGAAGGCTATATCCCTATTTGATGAGAATCTGCCTTCGGTAGAAATAATGACTGATGAAAAAGGAGAATGTGCTTATATTCCCCCTGAAGACAAGAGATTGAATCAAAAGGGCGAGAGGGAATTTAAACAGACTGTAATAGTAACAGAGGAAACCCAAGGGGGTATAAGGTACATTTCTTCCTATACTCTTTTGCTGCACCGTTCCAGATTTAAAAATCACAGATTCTTCATGGGGGTTGCTATCTTTTTGGGAACAATGGTTGTTGTATTTTTATTTGTGATTGCAAGAAGAAAGAGGATTAAATTTTGAAAGTCTACGAATCGCGTTTTTTAATCCAGTCTATAAGCTTTGCGGTATTAACTTACGGCGGTCGTTTGGGTTTGCGATTAGGGCACTGGCTGCCGTGTTTTGCTTGTCCGTATGTAGGGAGCTGTTCCGGCCACTGCTACTTAATGGCACTGCAGCGTTCGCAATGGGGGTTCCAAATACCTTTTGCGGAATTCATAAGTGTTTGGGGCTTGCGTGCTCTGGGGATGTTTGCTGGATTTGTCCTGTTGACGTTAGTTCTTTCCAAAGCTTGGTGCGGCTGGATTTGTCCTTTTGGGACACTTCAGGATTGGATTGCTTTCTTAAGGAGGAAACTGGGTATAAAGGAATTGCAGTTTTCATGGAGCTTGCGGGACAGATTAAAGCCTATTAAGTATATATTTCTTATTCTTCTAATAGTTATTCCTATTCTTATAGCGAATGCTGGACTTCATTCTGATTTTGGGCTTCCATTTTGCCAGATATGTCCAGCTAAGAAGCTGATGCCTATTTTTCAGGGGAATTTCAGGTATTTCGCGGTAGATGTTACTAATCCCATAACTGTCTTTATGACGATAGTTTCGCTTATTCTAACTGCGGTTTTTTTTGTAGGAATGTTTTTTAAGGATCGTTTTTTTTGTCTGTTCTGTCCACTCTTGGCGATGATAAGCTTTTTTGATAAGATTGGATTTGTCCGGCTTAAAAAGAAGGTAGATGCCTGTACTAGTTGCGGAAACTGCCAGCGGATATGTCCTGTTGACATAAGGGAGGTGCATTTGGAAAAAGAGAAAAAAAACGTGCTTACCCAGGATTGTATGCTTTGTTTAAAATGCGTGGAATCATGTCCGCAGGACGGGGTGCTTTCTTTTAGATTTTTAAATAAGACAATTTTTTCTTCTTCAAAAAATTATATTTCTAAATGTTTCATAAAAAAGAAAAGATAGAATCTATGTGGTTGAATAGTGCTGAAAGAAATAATTCAAAAGCGAAGATAGAGCAAAAAATTAAGAAAGAAATTCAGGAAGAATATCGTAGGCAAGCTGATTCTCTCAGAAAAAGGGATGACTTTCGCGAGGAATTGGAATATTTTCTTGAAATTCTCTCTTTGCCTATTTCCCCGCGGGAGGTTAAAAAGAGATTTAGCGGCCCTTTTGTTGGTCTTTATTGTATTCAGGCGCCATTGGAGCTCTTTGATGCTTTAGGGTTTCATCCAATCCGCTTGTGCAGCGGCTCATTGGCCATACAAAGACTTTCCGCTCCCTTTCTTCCTGCCTTATCGTGCCCGCTTATCAAGTCTTGTATTAGTGCTTTTTATTTGGATGAGTCTATAGAGAAATTGTGCGATATAGTAGTTGTGCCGACTACCTGTGATTGGAATACGAAATTGCCGGAGATGATACCAGAGAAGGCAAGCCCTCTTTATATAATGGAGCTTCCTCATATTAAAGAAAGCGAAAGAGGCCAAATTAGGTGGTTGGAGGAAATATATGAGTTAAAACGATTTCTCCAGCAACGCGCGGGCAGGAAACTTAATCGCAGGCAGCTTCAAATATCTGTGAATAAATATATGAAGGGCTGGCAGGTATTTGGGCGGTTGATTGAATTTAGGAGGAAAAGGCTTATCTGCGGTACCTGGAGTATTGTTTTGGCGAATGCTTTTATGATAGATGATGTTGAATCCTGGACTGAGAGGGTTAATATAGTTCTCAAAAATTATGGTAACCCAAAGGGAAACAGTAATCCAGGTGTATTTCTTGCCGGTTCTCCTGTTTTCTTTCCATATTTGAAGATTTCGGAACTAATTGAGGAGGCGGGAATGGACATTCTTGCTGATGAGTTATGCACCTCAGAGAGGCTTATGGCTAGCGTGGTTTATGATGAGCCTTCAGAATACGGGCTTCTTAAGGCGCTATCAGAGAGATATCACCTTCCCTGCAGCTGCCCTACGTACATAGATAATGACCGTCGCCTGAAGAATATTCTAAACACTATGCGCGCCTATAATATAAAAGGAATAGTTTATCATTTACTTAAAGGTTGCCATCCTTATGATATAGAAAGTTTTTATTTTGAAAAGGTAATCAAGGAAAATGGGTTCCATTTTTTAAAGATAGAGAGTGATTATTCCAGAGAAGATAGGCAGAATATTCTGGCTAGACTTGAGGCTTTTAGAGAAACACTTTGTTGAAAGGAGTTTAAAAGATATGATAACGATTGGGATTGATTTAGGCACAGCAGCTATAAAAGTTGTTTTTATTGATAAGGACAACTTTCTTTGGGGAAAGGCACTTCCTACGTTACCGCAGCATGTTAAGATATGCGAACAGCTTCTTAAGGAAGGTATGGAAACAGTTTCCGTTAAAAAAGAAGATATTGCCGGTATAGCTACAACAGGCTATGGCAAACGCCTTTTTCCCGGTTCCAAAAAGATAATAGATGAAATCTCTGCTAATGCTGTTGGGGCTTGCGTATTAAGTAAAAGAAGGGCAAGAACAATTATCAATATAGGCGGGCAGGATGTTAAGGTTATCAAAGTATCTCCTGAAGGTAAAGTTGAGGATTTTAAAATGAATGACAAGTGCGCAGCTGGAACAGGCCGCTTCTTTGAGATGGCGGGAAGAATATTAGATGCCCCGGTTGGCGAATTCGGAGATTTGAGTTTTCAAAGCCTTTCACAGGTTTGTATCAATAGCACTTGTGCTGTCTTTGCGGAAAGTGAAATTGTATCTCTTCTGTCTATGGGAAAAAGCAGAAATGATATTATAGCCGGGCTTCATAAATCAGTGGCCAGAAGGATATCCGAGCTTACGGGTAGCCTATATTTAGAAGAAGCAATATATTTGGATGGAGGCCCGGCGGCAAATAAAGGTTTAAATTTGGCCATAAAAGAGGAACTTATGAGGGATATTAACGTTTTTGAGCGGCCTCAATTTACCGTAGCTTTTGGTGCGGCGATAATTTTGTCAGAAAAAATGAGCGTTAATTGAAAATTACAGAATCAATTGAGGTAAGAAGGAGGTGAAAAGTTTTTATTGGTTTGTCCTGAGGTTTTATACAGGGAAAGAAGAAACTATAATTTGTCTTGCCGGATAGGCAAAGGAACTCTTCGTGCGATTCGAAGGGCTGCCCCGCAACGGTAATATAGACACGAATGAACACTAATTACACACGAATGAGTACGAATTAAATTTGTGCGGATTCGTGTGTCTACCAGAAGGTAGATAATTTGTGTAAATTCGTGTATATTAGCCCGGTCGATTGCCTGCTTGGTAAACATTCTCGAGGGAGGATAAAAAATAATGAAGCAAAGAGTTTATATTGTATTAAGTATACTTGTTCTTATGGCATTTGTTAGTGTAAACGCGTTTGCTCAAGAATATAATCTTGGGGAAGTAATTGTTTCTGCTACAAAGACAGAAGCGTATCAGGCTGAGATAGGAAGCTCTACAACTGTGATTACTGCTGAAGAAATAAAAAAAAGAGGTAAGGTGACTGTGGTGGAGTTATTGCGTAATGTACCTGGAGTTAGTGTTACTCAACAGGGAGAACTTGGAGGTTTTACTCAGCTTTATCTTAGAGGCGGCGCCCCCGGACATACAATGATTATGATTGATGGAGTAGAGGTAAAATATCTAATGGAGCATGACGGAGGTTTTTTTGATTTTGCTCACTTAACTACGAATAATATTGAAAGGATTGAAATAATCAGGGGGCCTCAGAGCACTCTCTATGGTTCTTCGGCTATGAGCGGTGTCATTAATATTATTACTAAAAAAGGTGAGGGTAAGCCTAAATTTAGCATCTCTTCCGACGCGGGCTCTCAGAATACCTTTCGAGAATTGCTTGGTTTAAGCGGGAGTACAGAAAAAATAAATTATTCTTTTTCACTCTCAAGAGTAGATTCTGCCGGAATATCTTCTGCCGCTGGCGGCGCTGAAAAAGACGGATGTGGAATTACTAATGCTTCAAGCTGTTTAGGGGTTAAAGTATTTGACGATAGCGAGTTAAACTTAGTGTTACGTTATACAGACGCTGATATTGATCTAGATGATGGAGCTGATCAGGATGATCCTAATAGTATTGCTGAGAAAAGGATGTTGAGTTCAAAAATTCAGCTTGACCAGCCATTAACTGATTGGTGGAAGCATAAAGTATTTTTTTCATTTTTGGACACAAAAAGAAATTATAAAGATTCTGCTGATAGCATAGATACAACAGAAGACAGCGATAGCTGGTATAAAGGAAATATTAAAAAAATTGACTTACAGCATGATTTTTTTCCTTTTGATTTTGATACGATAACCTGCGGCTTTGATTACAAAGAAGAAAGAGGTTCATCTTATTATCGCTCTGGGACATGGATAAGTAAGATTGACAGGAAGAGTGTTGATAATAAGGGTTACTATTTACAAAATCAACTCAAACTCTGGGAGGAATTTTTTACTACTGTTGGTGTTAGAATAGATGATCACGAGCTTTTTGGTACAGAAAGTACTTATAAAATATCTTCCGCCTACTTTATCCCTCAAACGGGGGTCCGCTTTAGCGCCAATTGGGGAACGGGATTCAGGGCTCCTTCAGTATATCAGCTTTATTCAAGTTATGGAGATCCCAGTATCAAACCTGAAAAAAGTGAAAGCTATGATTTTGGATTTGAGCAAAGTTTATTTGAAAATAAAGTATCTTTTGGCGCGACTTACTTTCATAATGAGTTCAAACAGATGATTGGTTGGGATTGGGTTACTTGGAAATACGCCAATATTGATAAGGCAAAAACCAGCGGGATAGAGATAGAAGCTTCTGTTAATCCTATGGAGAAGTTAACGATAAGCGCAAATCATACATTTTTAGAAGCTGAAGATGAAACAACTGGATTGGAGTTAACGCGACGCCCAAAAAACAAAAGTAATCTCGATATTAATTATGGACTTTTTGATAAGGGAAATATCAATTTAGGCGTAACTCGTGTTGGACATCGTTGGGTTGATAGCGATAATACGCAAAAAATGAAACCTTATACTAAAGTTGACCTCGCGGCCGCTTATGATTTAACAGAAAATTTTCAGATTTTCGGAAGAATAGGGAATCTTTTTGATAAAAAAGCCCAGGAAGTCTATGGATATAGTACTCCAGAAGCATCTTTCTCGGCTGGAGTGAATGCAAGTTTTTAATATTATTTAAAAAACAGGAAGCAGGGGATGGTTCCCTGCTTCCGCTGTTTTAAAACAGAGCATTGTTGCAAAACGCGCATCTGAGGCGTTATCCGCTTACTCACTTGTGCGGCGTATGATGAGTACGCGTTCGCGTTCGTTCCCGAATGCCTTATATTTGTACATTTTGCGACAGCGCTGACAGGGGTGAAGATAATGTATGATTTTTTTGTAAGAGGCGGGCCTTTAATGTGGCCGATTTTGTTGTGTTCGGTAATCTCAATTACCATTGTTCTGGAACGTTTTTATCATTTTTATGCTACGAGAACAAGAATCCCTAATATCTTTGCAAGAGTTAAAAAATTTATACAGGAAAAAAAGGCGGACGAGGCTCTCAAATTATGCGAAGGAACTTCTGGGCATATTGCGCATATTTTAGCTCTCAGCATTCATATCCGCCATAGAAGTCTTGAAGAGAAAGAAAAGCTGATTTCCAGAGCTGGATCAAGAATACTCCGGCAATTAGATAAGAACTTACGGGGACTGGCGATTATTAGTAATATAACCCCATTATTGGGATTATTGGGAACAGTAACTGGGATGATAAAGGCTTTTATGAAAATTCAAGAGCTGGGTGGTAAAGTAGATGCCTCGGTTTTAGCCGGAGGCATCTGGGAAGCGCTTATTACAACAGCTTTTGGCTTATCGGTAGCAATACCGACTCTTGTTGCGTATCATTATTTTGAAGGTAAGGTGCACAATGTTTCTAGCCAGATGAAGGATATGGTAGGGGAACTTGTGGAATTAGAACCTGGAATATAAACAGTCGGATAGGATAATGCGATGGAATTTGAAGGGAGAAAAAAAGTAAATCAGCAGCTTAATATCGCGCCATTGATAGACATGGTGTTTCTGCTTTTGATTTTTTTTATGCTTTCCTCACACTTTGTGGATCAGCCGGGAATAAAAATAACTTTGCCTACTGCCCTTACTGCTAAAGTGCATCCGAAGGAGGACATTGTTATCTTTATAAGCCGGGATAATAAGTTATATTTAAATAAAAAAGAGCTTAGCTTAAATGATCTTTTTGAAGACCTGAAAGGCGCAATGGGGAACTCTGATAATAAAAGTGTGATTATTAAGGCTGATGAAACAATAGATCTGGGTTTGGCTGTGCAAGTTATGGATCTTGCAAAAAAAGCGGGTGCCGAAGGGTTGATAGTTTCTACGAAAACGGAAAAAGATAATGTTGAATGATAAAATGATCAGAACCGCATTTCTAATTTCTTTTGCCTGTCATCTGCTGTTGTTGGGAGCGCCGGGATTCGAGCTGAATTATTCCCAGAAAGTTGAAAGGCATCAGGAAGTTATGTTTGAGATAGAAATAGAAAAGCCTTTGCTTTTACCTGAGATAAAGCAGCTGGGGCAGGAGAAAAAATTAAAGGATATTATTGAAAAGGAGGAACAGAGTGATCTGGAATCAAAACCACTTCCTACGCAAGAGGACCTGGTAGAAATTCCCGAGAAATCTCTCCAAAAGAAACTGGAAGTTCTCAATTCACAGCAGGAAGCAATGCTGCGTTATCAGGATATGGTTAGGCAGAGGATAGAATCAAGCAGGCATTATCCAATGCGTGCGCAGCGTATGCGCCTTGAGGGAGTGGTTGACCTGGCATTTGTGATTAATGCAGACGGTAGCGGCCGAAATATCAGGGTTATTAAATCATCCGGATTGAAATTTCTTGATACGCAGGCTCTGAAAACTATCCGCAATGCCAGCCCGTTCATGCCTTTGCCTAAAGAGATCGGCAAGAGTTCAGTGGATATACGTGTGGCGATAGTGTTTTCTTTGCAATGAGCGCAGCGTTTTGGTAAGTTGGGGTCAAATCTTGATATTTGACAGGATGAAGTAATAATGATATAATTTTTTTTATTAAAAAGTAATTTAGAGAAAGGATTTTTTTATTATGGCAAGGCCGCTTCGCATAGAATATGAAGGTGCCTTTTATCATGTTATTGCGAGGGGAAATGAAAGCAAAGAAATATTTAAAGATAACCATGATAGGGAAAAGTTTCTAGATTATTTGAAACAGCAAGTAATGAAATATGGTGTTACGGTTCATAGCTATTGTTTGATGAATAATCATTATCATTTAATAATTGAAACGCCTGAGGGGAATTTAAGTAAGGCAATGCAGTTTTTACAGACAAGTTATAGTGTATACTACAACAATCGAAATGAAAGGAAGGGGCATTTATTTCAAGGCCGGTATAAAGCAAAGTTAGTGCAGGTTGATGTATATTTACAGCAATTAAGCCGATACATCCATTTAAATCCAGAGAGGGCAAAAATGATTAAGAATGGTGAGGATTATAAGTGGTCAAGCTGTCAATATTATGTAGGAAAGAAAAAGGCGCCGGGGTGGCTTAAAGTAGATTTTATATTGGATATGTTTAGTAAAGGTAAAGAGAATGCGTATAGGAATTATAAAGAATTTATAAGATTAGAACAGATAACATATGCAAAAGTTCTGAAAGAGATAAGGGATAATGTTATATTAGGAGATGATAAATTTCAAGAAATGATAAAACAAGAATATTTGTTAGGACAAAAAGACAATAAAGAAATTACAGGTTTAAAGAAAGTAATTGGGAATCAGGTTTGCCCTAGTAAGATAAAAACTGAAGTGGATAAAAAGCTCCAAGATGTTAGACTGACAAGGAAGATAAAAATATATTTAATGCGAAAATATACGCAAAAAGGGTTAAAAGAAATAGGTGAAGAATTTGGAGGAGTGAGTTATTCGGCGATAAGTCAGGTCTATCGACGAATCGAGAAAAAACGAAAAAGAGATAATAGCTTAGATTTACTTATCCAAGGGATAGAAA
>JAGLQQ010000119.1 GCA_023136735.1 Candidatus Omnitrophota bacterium
TTTGTGTTTATAATATCAGCTAAAGGGAGTAGTCGTATATGAAGGGAATTATGAAAAATTCAGAAGAAATAGCGGAGTATTCGCTGCTTTTACCGGAATTTCAGCAGTTTATTGTATCAAGGGGGTTTGTTCCTCAGAGCAAGGCTCCGTATTTTGCCTGGTGGGTAAAACGTTTCGAGGCTTTTTGTGCTGACGCGCAAGGAGAGCAAAATACTAGATTAAATGACTTTTTGGGATATTTAAGTTCAGAGAAAAGTACAGCGTCTTGGCAGATGGAGCAGGCCAGACAGGCAGTGTCTATATTTCTTGAGCATTATCTTGATTCTGAGGTAATTGTTTTTAAAAATACAATTGAACCGGTTATCGGAAAAAAGGATGAAATCATTAACAGAGCAAGAGAACTTATTCGGGTTAAGCATTATGCTTATAGTACGGAACGGACTTATTTAAGCTGGATCGGAAAATTTTTTGAATATATGACTATATCCAGGCATAAAAATAAACAGATTGAAGTAGAGGATATTAAGGATTTTCTTACTTATCTGGCGGTTAAGAGAACTGTATCTTCTTCTACTCAGAATCAGGCTTTTAACGCGGTATTGTTTTTGTTCCGGGATGTTCTTAAAATAGAAACAGGCAGTGTTGGTAAGGCAGTAAGGGCTAAACGCGGTTTAAGAATGCCGGTAGTTCTTTCAATAGAAGAAGTTAAACGGTTGTTTGAGGCATTAGAGGGCAGAAATCGTTTGCTTTTGCAGTTATTATATGGAACAGGCATGCGGCTTATGGAGTTGGTACGCTTACGGGTGCAGGATGTTGATTTTGAGAGCAATAAAATTTTTATAAGAGCAGGCAAGGGGGATAAAGACAGGGTGACGGTGCTGCCGATTTTTATCAAAGATACCTTGGCAGGGCATCTGGAGCAGCTGAAAAAGATTTATGATAAGGATATAAGTTTAGGCTATGGGGAAGTTTATTTGCCGAATGCTTTAGACCGTAAATACCCTAATGCCGCGAAAGAATGGCGTTGGCAATATGTATTTGGGGCAAATAATCTCTCAGTTGACCCTCGTGGCGGCAAGGTGCGGAGGCATCATATTGGAGAAAAAGTTGTTCAGTCGGCAATGCGAAATGCTGTACGCAAGGCAGGTATTATTAAACATGCTACTGTCCATACTCTGCGCCATAGTTTTGCTACGCATCTTTTGCAGAAAGGTGTTAATATCCGGGAAATACAGGAACTGCTTGGGCATAAGAATGTGGAAACCACGATGATTTATACGCATGTTATGCGTAATATGTCCAATGCTCCGCAAAGCCCGCTGGATGAATTGTATTGCCGGGATTAGGCTTTAATATCATTTTAAATGTACTGTAATAACCCTAATTCCTAAATAGAATTCTGCAAAACAAGATTAATTCAGAAGTAGTAAGTATTTAGAAGGAATTGGATAATCACTTAAAAGGTGAAAAAGTTGTTTAGGAGGTAAATCGGGACAAACCGCCAGGTGAAATTGTATTTACTCCCGC
>JAGLQQ010000012.1 GCA_023136735.1 Candidatus Omnitrophota bacterium
TTAAGAAATAACTTATATTTTAAATAATGGAATAATATGGTATAATTTTTATCATTGGAGATGATTATGCTGGATATAAAACCTTACGAAGAACAAATAAAGAAAATTTGCATAGAATTACAACTTAAAAAATTGGATTTGTTTGGTTCTGCTACAACTGAGAACTTTGGACCAAATAGCGATCTTGATATAATAGTTGAATTCAAAAATGATGTTGAACTCAACCGCTTTGACAGCTATTTCCAATTAAAAAAACAATTACAAAGCATTTTTCATCGTCCAATTGATATAATAATTGACGGATCAGTTAAAAATCCTTATCTAAAAGAAAATATTGCTCAGACAAGGAAAAATATATATGCCTCATGATGTAAAAAAATATCTTTATGATATTCAGCAAGCTATTGAACAAATAGAAATATTTCTCAAAGATAAAACCTACGAACACTTTACAAATGAATCCATCCTGCGATCCGCTGTGGAAAGGCAATTTGAAATAATTGGAGAAGCCTTATATAAAATCAGAAAAATTGATGAAAGTTATTTATCTAAAATTGCTGATGCACAAAAGATAATTAGCTTTAGAAATATAATTATTCATGGTTATGATATCGTCGATTCCAAGATAGTCTGGGATGCTGTGAAATTCAACCTACCAAAACTAAAAACTGAAATTAATAATTTAATAAAAATCTAATAAGACAATCCAGGCAATTTTATTCCGCGGCAAAGCTGCTTCATAAAATACCTGATTTTTGCGTTATGGCAAAAAAATAAATAAAAAATCGACCTAATATAATGAAGCTTACTCGGGTTATGGTTCGACTTCGCTCACCATTCTGAGCCAGTCGAAGGAAAGCTCGGGGTTTCTGAGCGGAATCCCGCGGAGTTACTTTCATCCCCGGTTTTAAAGCCGGGGTTTTTAAATCATGCGGGATAAATAAAAAATCGATCTAATATAATAAACAAAGAAATAACCTGTAGGGACAGGTCGTGACCTGTCCGATATAAAACTGAATAAAATCATTCTAAAAATTATGAAGAAAAAATATATTCAATACTTTGCTTTTATAATCCTGATTTGTGTTGCTATTTATATAATCCCTGCTAAAATTGCGGTCATTCTAAATAATAAGGCTTTCATAGCCTACAATGAAAAAGACTATCCGCTTGCGGTTAGTCTTTATAAAAAAGCAATTACGGTACATCCCAGCGCTCAAACTCATTTTAATCTTGGCTGTGTGTATGAGAAAGCAGGCAGCGATGAGCAGGCTATCTTAGAATTTAAGCAGGGGGCAGCTCTTGATCCGGAGTACGAGCCTGCATATAAAGCGCTGTCAGCTATATATGCCGCAAAAGGGGATTATGAACAGGCAGAGGATTACTTAAGTAAGCTCCAGTCAATAGGTGCTCAGGATACTCAAGGGGTAAAGCGAGATGTAAAACAAGGGAGGATTGTTAAGCTTTACAATCAGGGTGTTAGGTTTTACGATATGCGCCAGGAAGAAAAAGCGCTTAATAATTTCGAAAAAGTTATTAAGCTTGAACCATTAAACCTCCAGGCGTACAAGGCGGCAGCGGATATATATTCTAGCCAGGGCAATATAAGTAAGGCATTGCGCTATTATAAACAAGCAGTGGGTTTGGGATTGCGAGATGCTGATGCTTTTAACAGCATGGGAATAATATGCATGAGGGTTGAAGATTACGGTACAGGAATAAAGTACTTTAAGAAAGCTCTTGCTATAGATCCGGGTAATTTGCATTACATGTATAATCTGGCTAGTACGTCAAGAGATGCCGGACATTTTTACGAGGCGCTTTCTGTGTATTATAAAGTAGTTGATAGATCACCTCGTTATCCTAATATTCATAATGATCTGGGAGGGATTTATGCTGCTATGCGCTTGAGTGATAAAGCCCGCGGTGAATATCAAAAGGAGCATGATATAGTGTCTGATCTCATGAAAACAGGACTGAGGGATAAATTTACTTTAACGCGATTAGCTGTTGCTTATAACGGATTAAACAAAAGCGAAGAGGCAAAGAAAATACTCGAGGATGTTATCGCGAATAATCCGAATTACGATAAGGCATACTATGCCAGAGGTCAGGTATATAATAATCTGGGAAAACACGATCAATCTGATGCTGATTACCTCAAGGCCAGAGAGCTTTCTAAAAATATTATTACATCTGTAAATAATATCCACAAGGATGATGATCTTTCTGCTGAGAAATTGCCGAAAAAAAGAATGCAGGGGGGGGCTGAGGCTGAATTATTCAAAGAGAATTCTATTATCTATTTACATAACGGTCATATTGTACGGGGAAGGATTAAGCAGGAGCTTGATAAAAAAATAATTCTTCAAATAAAAACAGGGGAATCTCTAAGCACGATAACTTTTCAAAAAAGTAAAATAAAAAAGATAAAAAGAATTGATTGAAGATTGTTTTCTTAATATATCTTTTGAGATTGTTCGGGGAGTTAATCTAAATTATTATTTTTTCTTTGACTAATAAAGACATACTGCGGTAAGATTAGATTGTAAAGGGGGTTGACGCAAAAGCATATCTGCGTCATTGCTTGCGAACCGCGCGCATTTATACGCGCCCTTGCGCTTGAATGCAAAAGCCGCGCAGTCGCGCATTTTTCAGCAACCCTTAAATATAAAGAAAATTAAAGAAGAGTGTTTAATTGAAAGGAGAAACTATGAAACATGTTCTTTTTTACCTTATGGTTTTTTTGATGTGTGCAGCGGCAATGCCGGGATATAGCGCTGTGGTTGGAACTACTAATGATGAAGTTAAAAATGTTGTGGAGCCAATTCTTGATAATGTTATGAATGGTTTTACTAAGGATGATTATTTTCTGTATTCAAAAGATTTTGATGCTACTCTAAAGGAAACAATAACATCTGAGCGTTTTCAAGAAATAAGGGGAGATATTGTTAAATGGATAGGCAGTTATCTCTATAGGGAGTATCTGGGTTTTATAAACAGGGATGCTATTACTATTATTTTCTGGAAGGGTGTTTTTGATAAAACTGAAGATGAAATATTGATAAAAATGGTTGTTTCTGAGAGAAATGGAGAATACCTTATTACGGGTTTGTGGTACCAATAAGAAGCAGCGAGAAGCGAGTAAAAAGACCGAAGGACGAGAG
>JAGLQQ010000120.1 GCA_023136735.1 Candidatus Omnitrophota bacterium
TTTTCTGTGTTTTTGTCACCTGCCCAATAATTCCGGCTCTATTCCTTCCTCTGAGCAGATCGTAATGCATCTATAATATCATAATATATGCCTGGTATTAAATATAGTTCTTAGTATTTTCTGCTTTTTATTCCCCATTTGAAGTAAAGCAATTAAATTTTCTTTGATTTACGAATGAAGATGAAGCCAGGACGGCGGAATGCCATTGAGGCAGGATTGCCGAATTGGCGACAAAGTCGTAATGAGTAAATCATTAGAAAATTATTGATGCTTCTTTGGGGCGGTTTTCCTTTGCTTCGTTTCCTTTTGACGCCAAAAGGAAATGATGGCTGGGGGACGCAATATCTGGGGCGGGCACAGCCCCTACCCCAAACCCCAATCCTGACCAAGTAACGCTAGATCATTTTTTCAAGCGCCATAAGCCCAGTCATACCTAGCCTTATGCCCAGTTTCTTCGCATCCGGTGTCAACTTTTTACTACCGATTCATTCAAAAACTCATCTACTGTCTTTACACCACTAACAACGCAAGCAACATCTTTAAGTCCCATTGCCTAATTCAATACACAATGTCTTTATAAGAGTATTCTCCACAGCAAACGGTCCCAGCAATAATATTTTTCATTTTTATCTCTCCCTAAGGCAGCCTCTTGAACTTTTTCACCAAATTTACCGCACCAATTCCATCACTCGCGTACTCAGCCCCGATAGAATGCGCAAAGGTTTTCGTAATAACCGCGCCTCCAACCATAAAGTTGCATTTAAGATTTTGCAATCGAGCAGTTTCTATTACTTCCTTCATATTCACCATAGTAGTTGTCATTAAAGCAGATAATCCAACAATTGGCTCTTTTTGCTTGCGAATTTCGCTGATTATTTTCTTTATACCTACATCCTTACCTAAATCCACAACTTCAAAACCATGATTTTCAAGCAAAAGAGAAACTATATTCTTTCCAATATCGTGATTATCACCCTTAACAGTTGCCAGAATCACAACATTTTTCTTTTTCAAGCCGGTTTTATTTTTCTTTAGATATGGGTTGAGACATTTAAAAGCCTCTTTCATAGTTTCGGCACTGGCGATCAACTGAGGCAGGAAATATTCCTTTGATTCAAACATCGCGCCTACTTTATTAATTGCCGGTATCATAACTTTATGTACCAATAAATCCGGTTTTACTTTTAATCTCAGTGCATCCAGCACATATCCTTTTATATCATCCCTATCTCCCTTGAACACAGCGTTAAAAACCAACTCCGAGGGTGTCTGTACTTTCCCCTTATCTTGTCCTAGATTCATATTATTCTTAGACTTTTTTTTGTTGCAATATTCTATATAGGAATGGGCATTTTTATCCCTGCCCAAAAGTACTTTCTCTGCAGGCTTATTATATTTAGTTAATTGCTGCATAGGATTACTTATAACCAGGGAAAGTCCGGACTTTTTTAATAAAGATAAATAAGTAGTATTCATCAATACTCTTTGGGGCATACCAAAAGATATATTGGAAAGCCCGCATATTGTATTTGTTTTAAAAGTATTAGTTGCCCAGCGAATAGTTTTAAGTGTTTCCAAGCCTGCCTGCGCGAATGAGGATACCGTCATTATCAAGCCATCAACAACCAAGTCGCTTTTGGTAAATCCAAAACGCTTTGCTTCTTTATATATTTGTCTCACAATTTCTTTGCGTCTTGTAAAAGTTTTAGGAACTTCAGTATCATTCAAAGGCAGCAGGATGAACATTGCTCCGTATTTAGCCGCTAGCGGAAGTAACTTCTTTAATTTATGACGCTCAGCTGATATGGAATTAATCAATGCCCTGCCGGGATAAAGCCGCAGCGCTCTCTCTATCGCCTCTATATCAGAAGAATCAATAACCAGAGGAAGTTTTGTATTCAAAGAAAGAACATTTATCATCTTCTCTATTGTATCTCTTTCATTAATACCAGCAACTCCTGCATTGACATCCAACATTTCTGCTCCTGATGTTTGCTGCAGGAAAGCAAGAGAACGCACCAGTGACATTTTTCCTTTTTTCAACTCTGACTGTAAAGGTTTTTTACCCGTAGGGTTAATACACTCACCCACTATCACAACTTCTCTTCTATCTTCTAAAATTACATGCTCTCGGGCACAGCTAAGTGCGCTAATGCCTAAACGCACAGGCATAATACCTAAAGAGTTGCCAATATGTTTTTTCAGATGTCTGATATGCTCAGGCGTTGTTCCACAGCATCCACCTAGTAAATTCACTCCAGCATCCACAAATTCTTTAGCAAATGAACCAAAGTCAGCTGCAGACATATCAAAAGCAGTAACTCCTTTTGAAAATTTTGGCATGCCAGCATTTGGTTTCGCTATTAAAGGGATCAAAGCATACGGCTTCAACATCTTGATAAGGCTAATCATCTGTTTAGGACCGCTTGAACAATTACACCCACATGCATTGGCACCAAGACTCTGTAAAGTTATTAATGCGGTTATTGGGTCTGTTCCATTTAAAGTCTTTCCACTTTTTTCATATGTCAGGCTCACTACAACAAATTTATCACTCAACTCTCGGATAGCAATAAGAGCAGCTCTCGCCTCCTGAATATCCATCATGGTCTCAATAACAAATAGATCTACTCCTCCCTTTAATAGCCCCCTGACTTGCTCTTTAAAAATATCTACAGCATCCTCGAAAGCAAGCGGACCAAAGGGAGCAACAAATTTTCCTGTAGGGCCTATATCTCCCGCAACTAATTTATCTTTGGCTGCAGATTTCGCCAGTTTAGCAAGATCTCTGTTTACCTCCATTACATTATGTTTACCATATTCATTCAGCTTAATTCTATTTGCTCCAAAAGTACAAGTATATATTATATCTGAACCGGCAAGACAATAGTCCTGATGAATATTTTTAAGTACATCATGATTTTTTAAAGCCCAGATTTCAGGACTTACTCCTGTTTTCATCCCGTGAATATGTAATTGAGTGCCCATGGCCCCGTCTAGAACAAGCACTCTTTTTTTCAAAAGCTTTTCAATTTCAGTCAATCTACTCACTACTATCTTCCTTTTCATTGATTATTTGTATACCTGCAAGAGCAGTAACTGTTTTTTCCGGTATCAGTATAAACTCTTCCGTAATAGATATCCCCAGTTTTTCCATCTCAAGGACCTCAAAAATCGTCTTTTGATTTTTTAATGCAAAATCTCCATAACCTGCTGAGAAGCGTCTTTTTGTAAGACATTTACTCTCCCGGCTCAAAGAATTACTGAAAAACTTGCCCACCCAATCAAGAGCCGCATCAGTCATTTCACTTGCCAGTGCATCATAAACAACAGCTACCGTTACATTTTCTCCATTTGAATATTCAGTAATAGTTTTTGCAATCTCTACTCCTGCTGTAACACCCATAAATAATACTTCATCGGAGCCGGAGAATAAAACTGAAAGGTCTTTGCTTTGAAAGCTAATTCCTG
This sequence comes from Candidatus Omnitrophota bacterium, assembly GCA_023136735.1. Classification (GTDB taxonomy): domain Bacteria; phylum Omnitrophota; class Gorgyraeia; order B26-G9; family B26-G9; genus JAGLQQ01. The sequence goes on from JAGLQQ010000120.1 coordinate 3,472, forward strand.
AAACAAGATTAACTACATTATTTTCAATATTCAGCAACGGCAGTCGTGAAATACTGGCTTTTAAATCTATTATTTGCAAAGCCTGTTCAATATATCGATCTATTTTCTCTTTACTCTGTCTATCAAGATTTGTTCTACCTTTTGCGTATCCCAGCCGACTATAAATTCTTTCAATCGGAGGGATCACATTAATGTAATTTAAAAAAGTAGCAGTCATTTTATCTCCATTGCATGACACAAAACATTGAGGGAACAGAAAAACATTAATTGTCTTCCTGTTTGCAGCCTGATGAATTGAGGGCATCATTAAAAACATCCAAAGCAGGGGCTGCTTCAAGTTCAAGGTCTAATATTCGCAACTTTCCGGGTGGAACATCATCTGGACAAGAGATCATTTGATCAACTTTTGACTGAAGAAATTTAAGAGCGTTTTCACCTGCTATGCTGCCCTGATTCACTGCTATGTCCCAGGAGTTTGGAAAATCAAAATATTCTTCTTTAGGATCCCTCCTGTTCAAAACATCACCTGCGGCAAAAATATTTTCCACGCTGCTGCGCAGAAATTCATCTACCCGAATCCCTGGACTAATGTTAACTTCCGTATTCTCTAGAAACTTAGTATTAGGAGTCAAATTTTTATCCAGGATAAGAATTCCACATCCAATCACTTTACCGGAATCCAATTTTATAGCTTTAACGTCTCCGTTGCCAAAAATTTCCACAATGCTCTTATTAAATAGTATTTCCACTCTTTTATCCTTTAGTAAGTTCTCAAGTGATTTCGCCATATCCTCATTCAGAATTCCTTCTAAAATACGAGCTTTGGAAGAAATAATTTTTATTTCAAGATTTTTTTTACTCATTGCATATGCTGCATTAATTCCCGCGATACCTGCCCCCCAGACACAAACTGTATGACTAATCGGAATAAGTTCCGTAATATCCTGAACATTGCCTATATTCCGAAACCCAAGAACTCCATGTTTACCAGAACCCTTGACATCTTTGGAAACATTCGCACTACTGCCACTAGCAACAATCAAAGCGTCATAAACAATTTTAGTCTTATCAAAGAGAATTATTGCATTCTTCTTAGGGATAACTCTATCCACTTTTCTACCAGGCAAAAAATCTATATGCTCAGTCTCATAAAATTCGTTTGGGTTTAAAAATAGCTTCTGGGGGTTTAACTTATTCATGAGTATTTCAGCTATTTCAAATCGCCTGTATGCCGGATACTGTTCTTCACTTACCATGGTTATTTTGACATCTTTATCATTGATTCTAATCGCCTTCGCAGCGCTCATGCCTGCTGCTGAATTGCCTATTATAACAATATGCTTCATTATTTACCCTCTTGTTTTTGCTGCTTAGCTGCCTTAAGAAGATTTCTCATCAACAGAGCCACGGTTATCGGTCCTACCCCGCCCGGAACAGGCGTTATATATGCAGCTCGTTCATAAGCTTTTTCAAATTCAACATCTCCGACAATTTTATCATCAACATAGTTAATACCCACATCAATCACTATTGCATCCTTTTTAATCCATTCACCTTTGACAACTCCCGGCTTTCCTACTGCCACAACCAGTATCTCTGCTCTTTTCACATGTTCTGCAAGCAACCCGCGCTCAGATGTAGCAATATGGCAGATAGTCGTGGTACAAAAATCATTTAGCAGCATCGCCGCAAGAGGCTTTCCCACTATTGCACTATGACCAACAATTACAGCTTCTTTTCCGTATAAATTAATATTAATATTGTCTAGCAGTTCCATAACCGCGCATGCCGTACATGGTGCCAATCCATCTTCATTCAAGATTATCTTTCCCAAATTTTCCGGATGAACTCCCTCAACATCCTTAAGAGGATCTAGACAAATGCGAATATCATTTGCTTTTAAATGATCCGGCAAGGGCAGTTGTAAAATAATCCCATTTATAGTGCTATCGCAGTTCAATTCTTCAATAACCGCAATAAGATCAACCCTTTGAATATCAGCATCTAATTTTTTGACCTTATAACCAATAGAAAGCTTTTTAGCAATTTTTTGCTGAAATTCAAGATATAGAGACGATTCTTTATCATCACCTACTTGTATCGCACAAAGTACGGGAGCAAAAGAAAATGCTTTTTGAAAATCAAGCACTTCATTCTTCACGATTTGGTTAATTCTTGCAGCGAGCTTCTTACCTTCTAATAATTTTTCTCTATCCATTTTACAAACAACTCTCTATTTTTTTAATCATACGTTCTTTTGCTTTGCCTATAAATATAGACATGCTTTTTAATTCTTTATTCTTTTGACTAATAAACCTTTTGTCCTTAACATATTTTAGATTGATTTTAACATTAAGCACAGCTGATTTAAAAGCGGCATCAATGATATAAACTGCGCCGCCACAATCAGATATAAGATTAATATTACCGATCGCTAAAATATGCTCAGTGAGACCCATTGCCTCTTGGCAAAGAAAACATACTTGATAAGGAATATTTGCCGCCTCTTTAAGCCCTTTTTGCATAAGCGTTGTTCTTTGCCGCTTAGCCTTAGAAATTTTCATAACATCTTGCAGTTTAAGAAAAACAACTACGTCCTTATCTATCAATAGCTGTATTTTTCTGCGGAGTAATTCATTTTTCTTTAACAGCTGCTTCATGGCAGAGTGTTCGTTTTTGTATTTTTGATTTACAATCGTAAAATTTGCCACCATACTGCTTAAAGCTGTCCCAATAGCACCGGACAAAGCAGCTGCGCTTCCTCCACCAGGAACACTACTTAAGGAAGCAAGATCATCTATATATTTTTTTAAATCTTTTCTTATATACATGGGTTCACCTTATTATTGAACTTTTATTTTACCCGTTTATCAACGAGGAGTCAAGACAGGAAAATAGACAGGAAAATAGCCCAAATTATCAACTTATGGCTTTTACTTCTCTATTCGACGCCATTATGCCTAATAAAATACCCCGCCTCTGCCTTTAATTCTTCATAATCAGCTGGTCTTTCCCTGATCTTTTTTAGTACAGTTATCAAGGTTTCCAGTTTTACTTAAAAATAGATTGAGTCAAAATTTACTTCGCTTTCACTCCAGCGAACCATGCCATCTGTTAACCTCGCCTTTGCTGAGGGGCTGTTCTCTTTAAGCAGTAATTTGATTGGTTTGTGTATCACACGCCCGCCTTTTGATCCTGACATTATAATCTGTCCCTACCCAATATCTTCTATATCACCCCAAGGAATCAAAGTAAGCTTACGTGTCGGTCCAGAGGTTGATTTCAGCACTATTCCCCTTTTACTTACAGATATTATAGTCATCAGGCTAATACAGTTCTGGACTCCAGTAAATCCTACAAGCCCTCCAATTATTAGGCAAAACCAGGAAGCAAAAACATACCCCGCTTCATTTATTCGAGGAATTAGTTTATGAAAAAACACCTCCAAGTAATAGAAAAAAACACGCTTAAAAGTCCTGATAACTTTATGCGAAAAATATAGCTGCTCATGTTTTCTCCTTATCAATACCAGTTAAGTAATCTAACCTCAATATCATCAGCTCCTTTAAGTAAGGCCTTGAATTCATAGATATCACCAACCATATTTTTGCCTCGATAATGGTAAGGATACACTATACTGGGTTTAAACTCAAGCACTGCGGAAGCAGCCTGTTTTACACTCATGGTATAGGGCAAGTTCATACAAATAAAAGCATAATCAATTTTCCTAAGTGCTCTCATTTCAGGAATATCCTCAGTATCTCCGGAAATATACACTCTGTTTGCATTTGTGTTAATAAGATATCCATTGCCTCTTCCCTTGGGATGGAACTGCAATCTTTTTTTTGTTAAGTTATACATAGGGATCGCAAAAATAGTAATACTACCAAAGGTTTTAGCTTCATCATTATTAAGCGCTTGTCCATACCCCAGAATATCAATCACCGCTTGAGGACCGACAATAATCGTTTTTGGGCCCTTTAGCGCATCCACAACCTGTTTATTTAAATGATCATGATGAATATCGGTTACCAAAATAAAATCAGGGGCAGCAAAAGCCCTGTACAATTGCGCATCCTCAACAGGATCCACAAAAAAAGTAAAATCTCCAATCTGCATTACAAAGCTAGCATGATTTACAGGACTAACAATAAAGCCTTCCGCAAAAACCTCCAGGCAAAACATCTTTAACATTAAAACAATCAGAATAACTGCTTTTTTCATTTTTCACCCGTCTTACTTATAGAATATTGCATCAATCGTAATTTATAATATTCAACTCATCTACCCATACCAGCTCACATGAATGCCCTCCGGTATCATTACGAGTTAAAGAACTGCTCCACCGCCACCCGTCAACAGCTAAAACTTTAACAAGTTTGCCTTTAAATTCCACAATATCTCCCCTTTTAACACTTCTTTTACTGTTTCATCGGCAGGAATTATATGCATATTTGCACTATGCATTTCTATTTCTCTGTGAGGAATAGGGAATTCCCTTGTTCTCCACCAGTACCCTCGGTTTTTCTGCCAAATTTTTATTGTTTTTAAAACAGTCTCATCTGACATATTCCCCCAGCCTAATGCCATATCAACTGGAAATAAATCTGCTTCACGGCCTCTATTATAATTTTTCCTTGATAAAACTTTTGCCTTTAAACTAAACTCCGCAAGCGGAGTTATTTTATAATCCTTAAATTTAAAACTCTCAGCATTGCGTATACGCTCCTGCCGGGGGGTCTTCTTTTGCTTTGACTCCTGGACCTAATTTTACACTGCTATTTTTAGGAAAAAAATATAGCAAAACAAATAAGGCTACTAAAATATAGTTCAGATTTTTCATTGTTCGTAAAATTGACATCTTGAAATTAACTCTCACACGCTGCTTTTTCTACTAATTTGTTATTCTCTTCATATCCAGCACAAAAAGATATAGCGCTGTAAAGATTGAAACAGCACAGATCAAAGCACCAATGATCTGTATTGCCTTTCCAAGACCACCGCCAAATAATATCGGCAAAGCCAAACCTACGCAAGTTATAAAGGAGAATCTCCTGCTCCATCGCGAAGTATTCAGTGACTTGACCAGCATCACCTGAGCACACCCAAGGATAATCAAAGCCGGACAAGATAGAATCAACTGCATACCGCAAAGCTTATACCAAAGAAGGCTTTTATTTAACGAGGAGTAAATCATCATCGACCACAAAACAACCAGTATAAATGATACAGTGAGAGTTAGTTCTGATTATTTTTTATTAAAATTTAGCATATAAATCGGTTGCTCATCAAAAACAGAATATGTACTAAAATAAAGCAATATCATTATTAAACAGGAATACCACAGCAACACCCCCCCCAAAAAATACATATAAGCCATAGTACTTTTATCAATAGCGGGCTCCTAAGATTCCCTTTCAATGCCCCTGGGCACTTAATAATCATTTCTGCTCCGCCCTTAAAAACAAGCCAATACGTCCCTACTACCCACAAAGAAAATATTGATATATACCATAATAGCACAAAAGGATTGCCGTCTTGAGGCCTGAAATAGTGAGCTATATTACTCACCCCACCGGTAACAATACCAATCCCCATTATTATCCATGGGATATTGAACCAAAAAAAATAATGCTGAAATAATTTCTCATAATCATTAGACAACTCTGGGTTTTGCTTAATATACCCTTTAGCTTTATCTTTAAAAATAAGAAAGTTAATACTAGTGAACAAAATAGCAATCACCCAGAAATTTTGCGCTATTAAAGTAAACGGCTCCATACTAAATTCCTCTTTTAACCATACCCATTATTATAGATCATTTATAGAACAATTCATAATACAGACTTTTTTCACTCACCTGCAAACACCTAAAAAAGGACAATACCCGCATGCCTCATCAGATTCATCTGCCACAAACGGCACATTCAGGGCATGCATTTCATCTATTATAAACGAGAGCATATCAAGGCACAAGCTCATTATCTGGTCTTTATGCTCATAGTCTCTTGCCTTTGGAAACTGCTCTATTTTTAAAGTACGCAAATTATATAATGCTGCTGTTATTATTTTCTGAGGGTATTGTGCCTGGACACAGTACAAATACAGCGGCAACTGAAATGATTTAATTGCTTTTTTAATAACCAAACGGCTAGGATTATCAACTGCTTTTTGCAAAGACTTTATTCCTGCAGGCACCAAATCACTACTCCCTGTTTTATAGTCGAGAACGACAATGTTCTCTTGATTCTTGCGATCAATACGGTCTATCCGGCACAGGAAGTTTATAGAACGATTTTTGAGCTTAATTTCTCTTTCAATATTCTTTTCGAGTGCCTCAATAGTCTCTATTTTACGATCCGGATTATCTGCCTCATTAGCAAGAAAGCGCTTCAAGCGATATTTTAAAATTTGTTCTATCATAAATGCATCTGATTTCATCCGTTTTGAAAATGTTTTTTTAAAACGACACTCAAACTCATTAATAAATTTTTCTATAAATACAGGACTAATCGCGGGTGTTTTATTTATAAACTTCATGAACATATCTTCGAGAAGTTCATGGACAAAAGTACCCACCTCTCTACTTTCAAGCTCATCAAGCATATCCTCTTTTTCACTTAAGCCAAGAATATACTTATAATAAAACTGCAATGGACATTTCAAGTAAACATTTATACTAGAAGCTGAGAACCTAATCTTTTTTAAAACCTCTTCAACTTTTTTGTCTTTTTGCATTGAACCAATTTTATGCATAACTTCGCATTTGAATACCGCGCGAGGCACCAATTCTGCAAACATATGTTTTAAAGACTTTTCCTTTTCCCAAACAAGTTCTTCAATAAAACGGCTTTTCTGCATATCAGGAGAGTCATTGTAAATAAGGTGAACATTTTTAGCGGCGTTAATAAGTCGCATAAACTGATAACGCTGTATTATTTCCTCTTCTTCTAAGCGATCAAGTCCAAGACTTATCATAACAGAACGCGGAACAAGCGGCTCATTGGCACTCAAACGAGGCAGAACTGACTCGTTTACATCCATGATAATAACATTATCAAAACTCAAAGCACGTGTCTCAAAAAGCCCAAGAATCTGCAACCCCTTTAATGGCATACCTGAGAATGCTACCTTTTCTGATTTTAAAAACTCATCAAATATTTTAAATATATCCAGAGAAAGAAATCTTTCTTCTTCAAGATTTTTATTCTTAAATTCATCACAGAGATTAAATGTCTTCTGTATAATCTTTATATTAAGCGGATATTTACTCATATCGCTATTTGAAGCCAGCATCTCAAGAAATCTCTCCATCACTTGAGCAAAGTCTCCAAATGAAGATAACTCTTGCCATGCATAAAAAGCAGATTGATGAAGTCTCAAAAGCACCTTTTCCAGATCATCTCTACTCACATGCAAATTCATATTTTTTAACTGCTCTAGGGTCAGATCAAATAAACGATCAAGATTTTGCACCGCAGATAAACTAATAAATAAACTCCCTCCCACATCTGATTCTTCCATGCCTGATAGGATTTCCTCTATCTTATGTACAAGCACACGGGTAATAACCGGTTCACCTAGTACCCTTAAGTTTTTAATTAAAGGATGTCTAATGACCGCCAGATAGTCCCTATTGTAATATGTTTCTTTCTTTCTTGTCTTCTGTGCTCTTGAGATAGCATCAAACAAACTATACACAGTACTGCGCTTGAGAGGATAGCCCATAGACACATTAAAATCAGCTACACATGATGAAATCTGCGATAATAAAGGAATCACCGTATCAGGCTGAGGCAGTACTATAACAGTACTATTATGTACTGCTTTTGTCTGCCCTAGCACTTCTCTTACTATTCCAACTTGAGAATGAGTGTCAAAGCCCGCATATAATTTTATATTGGGTAACTCGCGAGTAAACTCTTCAGGTTCTATCGCATGAGCGAAAAAAACTGATAATTCTTCAAACTTTGGCCATCTACTCTTGTCTTTCTGAAAAAATAATGTTGCTTTATCTTGATCATAGTAGTTTTTAATTATCTCTTTTTCAGTTGAATGCAAGTCAAAGAAGTTACAGAATAAAATCTGCTCAAATTCAGCAAGCTCTACATCTTTTACTTTTTCAGCAGCCATTAGATAAATCAAGCCTCTTGAATATTTATCAATCTGCTTCATTTTTTTATGGTAGAGCTCACGTATTAATACAATATTTTCAAGAAGTCTATTGATCGATTCCGGAACTTCATAGCCTATTTCCGCGTTTTTCTCTATATTGTGCAAACGCTCAGATGATATATTTTGCAAGTCCAGTTGATCAATGAAGGACATGATTTCTCTTGCCCATGGCAAGAATTCAGAGAATCTATTGCGTGATTTTAATATTTCAGGCACTTTATGTTTTGCAATATCATACACTGTATATGCTGCCTCTAATTCCGGTATCCTGGCTATATCTTTATCCTTTTCCACAAGATAACGCATAAACTCATCAATAGAGAAAAACACAGGTGGAATAAAGCTTTTTCCAAACCTCTTAGCTAGAGCTTTTTTAAGAAACAAAGCCGGACGTTTCCCCCCGAAAACAATCGCTAATGAGCTCAAATCACTACCCTTTTCTTTAACACTCACAAAGTCTGCAATTTTTTCTATAAAATCATCACTAAAATTATATGTTATTATTCTGCTCATTTTTTGCTTCCTGAATAAACTTTCCCTTTATATCTCTACAACTTTCACTTGATCCATATATAACAGATATCCTTGAACATTTTTTTCAGGATATACATCCTGCACTATATGCATATATTCCCGCACCTGTTTGACATGATCCTCTTTGCCCTCCTGCGAACTTTTAAAATCTAAGACAAGGGCCTCATTGTCTCTTATCACTAAGCGGTCAATGCGAAAGGTACGGCCATACTTATCAACAAATTCTTTTTCTTTGTAAATCTTAGCCTTGGAATCGCAAAAGAAAAATCGCTTTGTATTTTTTGATGAAATTATTTCCTCAACCTTAGCTATATAGCCCTCTGCACCTTCAACTCCTGGATACCGGTTATTCATTACAGCTCTTATGATTTTTAAGCACTCAGACGGTTTTTGGTCATTTAGGTTATTCACCTGCCCCAGTATTACATGCAGCATCTCACCTCTTTTAATGCTTTTCCTGTTAATTATTTCTGAGCCCTGAGGAAATTCTTCTTTTAAAGCAGATACCCAGTCCTTATATTGAGGCATACTTATATGTAATTGTCTAAACTCATGACCTGTATCATTTTCGCTATATTTTATCTGCTTACCCATCTCTGTAATACCAACAGGTATTAATAATAAAGCCGGATTATTATCTTTTTTAGCATTACTTGAGACAAAGATGTAGAGTTCACATTCAGCGCGAGTAAATGTTACATATATTACATTCAGTTCATCAATAAATGCCCTCACATATTCACGCCTGTAAATATCGCGTATGTGGGGTGAAAACTTAGCGTACTTACTATCCAAACGCAATAAACCGAATTTTCCCTTTGGTTGTTTTTCATAAACCACATATGGAGCTTTAGACCGATTTGAACGTGTACCATTAATATTCATATCGAGAAATGGAACCAGAACAACTGGAAAGCCTAGCCCCTTCGCCTTATGTATAGTCATAACCTTTACAGCATTTTGATCAGAAAAATTAACATAAAAATGCTTTTCTCCAATTGTATCAATGGATTCAAGAAAGAAAGTAATATCAGAGTTTTCCTCTTCAAGCTTCATAGATAGCTCTAAAAGATGCATAAAAAAACCTTGCAGATTCCCAAAGTTTTTAAAAACTGAAAATTTATAAAAGATACTGACTAATAACTCATATAATGACACAAACCCAACACTTTTAAAAAAATTAGCCATAAACTCATCCCAGATATCCGGGAACTGTTTTCTAAATGCACGATATAAATAACCGGTAGTCTTTGCCTCTTTTCGGTTAAACTCAAAAATAAAATCGCTAACTTTTTGCCTTTCCATTAAAGCCGCAGTTGTAAAAATATCACCGAGGATAAACGCGCTAAAAGCGATATCATCTATCGGGGAGTTCAGGAATTTCAAAAAAGCAATAATCTCCTGAATCAAAGGGTTGTTCATGATATTAAGTGTACGCTCTGATTCTACGTTAATCTTCTCACTCGATAGCCAGCCTGTAACAAGCTCTATCTCTTTATTACTGCGGCATAAAATAGCGATGGATTTCAAAGGAAATCTTTCTATCAAAGATCTCATTGTGTCGATTAAACGCAATCTGATTAACTCTTCACCTTCCTCCTTGTCCTCATATTCGATGTTTTCAACCTTTACATATCCGTTAAGCTTATTCGGCCCCTCAGACTGTTTAGAGCCTGAGAATACATTTAAAATCTCCTGTATTTGCTCTTGAGTTAAAGTCCGCAACGCATCTTTTGCTTTCTCCTGCTGCGCGCCTAGAAATAGTTTGAGATTTGACATTGAGAAGATCTGGTTATTAAATTGCACTATTTCTTTTTGAGAACGATAATTAGTTCTAAGCGATGTCTTATCATTAATATTGAACTGATTAAAATCAGTCTTAATATCATCGAAAAGCTTCACATCCCCGCCACGAAAGCGGTAGATAGCCTGTTTTTTATCACCAACATAGAACAATGAACCCCCGGAAGACAGAGCATCCTCAATCATTAGAAACAAGTTATTCCACTGCAGTTTATTTGTATCCTGGAATTCATCAATAAGATAATGTCTGAACCTGCTCGCAAGGCGATAATAAAGCTCAGGCACACTGAGTTCTGATTCTTCGAATAAAATACTTGATTGCTTGTTCAGTTCCTCCATAAACACTACATCCTCTTTTTGTGCATACTCACGAAAAATGTCATAAACTCTTTCAAAGATATCTATATAACAGTTAAATAATGACAACGCTTCCTTTTCGCTTAAATCAATAATATACTTGCGAAAATCACTCCATAATCCTACGATTTCAGGTGTGGCGTTATACCCTTTATTCATCGGCAATGTATCGCTTAGAAAGGCTTTCTTATCTAAATCCGCTATATTAAATCCTCGAGTGTTATTGCTAATAAAATTTCTTAAAGTTCTATTTAAAAAAGTTTTATTCATTCCCTCAGGATTTGCATTATTGATTTGATGAAGTATTTCCAATATCTTCTGTTTTAGGATAATAAGCTCTTTGCTCTGTACCGGAAATTTTTCAAATCTCCCCCCATAAATATTAACTTTTTGAAACATATCTCTTAAAATTTCTAATACATTATTTTTCGGAAACCAACCTGTACGATTTTCAAGAAACAAATATTGATTCAGGAAATTCTCAAATATATCCTTTATAACCTCATCATCTGCCGCTTGATCAATACATTTATCAAGTGCATAGGACACATATGATGAATAGTCCTCTTTGATTCTGAAATTAGCGGATAATTTTAATTCAGAAGCGCATCCTGAAAGAATCACATTAATGAACTTGTCAATATTCTTCACCTGGAAAAAATTATAGTGATATATTATATAGTCAATTATAGCAAAAGCTTCTTTTCCTGCCGTTTCTTCACTCAGGCCTACAGCATTTAAAAAATCTCGTTTTTCTTGGGGATTAGAAAAAGCATTTAGAGCAATTTTTTTTAACTGCTCTAATATCCTCTCCCTCATTTCACGCGTTGCTTTCAGGGTAAAAGTGATTGCCAGGATACTTCTAAGTGGTATCTGATCCGCTTTTAACCTCGGATTCATTAAAAGTTGTATAAAGCGTTTTGCCAATTCATAAGTTTTTCCAGAACCGGCTGATGCTTCGACGATTTTCACCTCAGGGAATGTTAAATTAGAAGTATTCAATTGATTCATAAAAATTATTATATCAAACTATGAGAAAAAGACCAGAAGTAACTATAACTCCCAACTCCTAGATAGAAAACACTTTTCCTTGGCACATTAAACAGATAGGGGGAATTGTATTTG
>JAGLQQ010000121.1 GCA_023136735.1 Candidatus Omnitrophota bacterium
CTGGTATGATTCTAGTGACCGGACCAACTGGAGTTGGTAAAACAACCACAATGAATGCGATGATTGATATTATTAACAGAGAGCGCTCTGATAGGGTAATTATTATTGAAGACCCTATTGAATATATTCACGAGCATAAAAAAAGCGTTATCATTCAAAGAGAGGTTTATTCAGATACTAGAACTTTTGCCAGTGCTTTGGTGCATACTTTGAGGCAAGACCCTGATGTAATATGTGTTGGTGAGATGAGAGATCTTGAAACAATCTCGACAGCTTTAACCGCAGCTGAAACCGGGCATCTGGTTCTGGCAACTTTGCATACACCTGATGCTTCTCAGACAATTGACAGAATTATTGATGTCTTCCCGCCTCATTCACAACAGCAGATAAGAATGGTGCTGGCCAATGTTCTTGAAGGTATTGTTTCTCAGCAGTTATTACCTCGAATTGACGGCAAAGGCAGAGTTATGGCATCAGAAATACTTATAGCATCACCTGCTATGCGTAATATAATCCGGGAGGCAAAAACAGAGCAGATTCCTACGGTTATGCAGACTAGTATGGACATAGGAATGCAGCTTATGGATACCTCATTGAAGGAGTTGTATTCAAAGGGTGTTATTAGCTATGAAACAGCTATTAACAGAGTTAAGGATCTATCTCATTTTAAAGCACTTCTTATGAAGTCAGGTAAAGAATCGCGTTAAGTAATGAAACCTTTTAAGCTTATCAGCCCTTTTAAGGCCTGCGGGGATCAGCCGCAAGCGATTTCTAAGCTGACAAAACTCATTAAGTCAGGTAATATTAATCAAACCTTGCTAGGGGTTACTGGCAGCGGAAAAACGTTTACCATGGCTTCAGTGATCGCCGCGGTCAATAAACCGACATTGGTTATTTCTCACAATAAAACTCTTGCTGCTCAGCTCTATGCGGAATTTAAAGGATTTTTCCCTGAAAATGCTGTTGAATATTTCGTTAGTTATTATGACTATTATCAGCCGGAAGCATATATTCCCCAAACTGATACATATATCGAAAAAGACGCTTCTATAAATGAGCGTATTAACCGTCTTCGTCTTGCGGCAACTGCATCTCTAATGAGCAGAAATGACGTAATAGTTGTTAGCAGTGTATCGTGCATCTATAACTTAGGATCGCCTGAAGAGTACAAGGCTATGTATGTTCACTTAAAGGTTGGACAGGTTATTGACCGTGATGAACTTTTAAGTAAATTCATAAAAATTCGCTATGAGCGGAATGATATCGAATTTTTGCAGGGAATTTTTAGAGTTCGCGGTGATACAGTAGAGATTTTCCCTGCTTATGAGCAAAAAGCTGTTAGGGTAGAATTTTTTGGTGATACAATTGATCGAATTACTATGATTGATCCCATTAGTTTAAATAAGCTTACCCAGGAGAGTGAGATTGCTTTGTATCCGGCTAAGCACTTTTTAGTCGATGATGACATGCTTGATGCTGGAATGCAGTCAATCAGCTTGGAGCTTGAGGAGCGGTTAAGGGAGCTTAATTCACAAGGAAAATTGCTTGAGGCACAGAGGCTTGAATCTCGCACAAAGTATGATTTAGAAATGCTGCGTGAGACCGGATTTTGCCAAGGGGTGGAAAATTACTCCCGCCATTTAAGCGGGCGTCCAAAAGGAAGTCGGCCATCATGCCTTATCGATTATTTTGGCAGGGAATTTTTAACAATTATTGATGAGTCGCATGTTACTATGCCTCAGGTGCGGGGAATGTATAATGGAGATAAGGCCAGAAAACAAGTTTTGACTGATTATGGTTTCAGGCTGCCATCATGCCTTGATAATAGGCCATTAAAGTTTGAAGAATTTGAAAAGGTGATTAATCAGGTGCTTTTTGCCTCAGCGACACCGTCAGATTTTGAAGTAGATCAAAGCAAAGGCGCGGTTGTGGAGCAGATGATCAGACCGACAGGGTTGATAGACCCTGAGATTATTGTAATGAGTTCAGCTAACCAGGTGGATGATTTAATTAGCAGAGTAAAGGTTAGTGCTCAAAAAAATGAGCGAGTTTTGGTGACTACATTAACAAAACGCATGGCTGAGGATCTGGCGCAATATCTTAAAGATGCGGGAATTGCTACGAGTTATATACACTCTGAGTTGAACGCGCTAGATAGGATTAAAGTAATAAGTGAATTACGAAAGAAAAATTTTGATTGTCTGGTTGGTGTTAATCTCTTAAGAGAGGGACTTGATCTTCCTGAGGTAGCGCTTGTTTGCGTTATGGACGCAGATAAAGAGGGGTTCCTGCGTTCCGCTACCTCCTTGATCCAGGTTGCGGGCCGGGCAGCGCGCAATGTCAATGGTAAAGTGATCATGTATGCTGATACGATTACTAAATCATTGGCTAAAACCATAGAAGAAACTAGCCGAAGAAGGGAAAAACAGTTAAAATATAATAAAGAAAATGATATTACGCCCACGTCAATAAAAAAAGCCATAAAAGATTGGATAGAGATTGAGCAAGAGGGAGAAAAAATTGTTTGCGATGTTGTAGCTAAGGATTTGAAGACGTATGAGCGATATTATTTAATTGATGAGCTGGAAAAAGAAATGGCAAAAGCCGCAAAGAACCTGCAGTTTGAAAGAGCGATTACTTTAAGAGATAAGATACTTATTTTAAAGAAAAAAGGAAAAAGTGGAAAAAAAGATAATAGAGTTTTTAAAAGAAAATAAAGAAAACTTTATTTCCGGTGAGGAGATTTCACGCAAGCTGAAGGTGAGTCGAACGGCGGTGTGGAAGCATATCCAAAATCTAAAGGAAAACGGATATGAGATTGTTGCCCAGCCGCATTATGGTTATCGCTTAATGGGAATACCGGACAAATTGCTGCCGGATGAGATTAGTTATCGACTAAAAACGAAATTAATGGGCAAACGGATTTTTTCCTATGTCACAACTTCCTCGACAAATGATGTTGCTTATTCACTTGGTGAACAATCAATGCCGGAGGGAACATTAGTATTGAGTGAGAAGCAGACCAAAGGCAGGGGGAGGATGGGCAGACAGTGGGCCTCACCGCCAAAAGGGGGGCTTTACTTTTCTTTGATTTTAAGACCAAAGATAACCCCGACTGAAGCGGGAAAAATCACTTTAATGGCATCAATTTGTATCGCGAAAGTATTAAGAGATAACTATGAAGTTGAAGCAGTTATTAAATGGCCTAATGATGTCTATGTAGGGCGTGATAAAATTTGTGGTATTTTGACTGAAATGAACGCGGAGCAGGATGGTATAAAATTTATAATTCTCGGGATAGGGATTAATCTTAACACTGATATCTCTAAGCTGCCAAAGGGTTCGACGTCATTAAAGGATATAACAAAACAAAATGTTAACAGGATACAGTTTTTACAAAAATTACTGCGCGAACTTGAACTGTATTATATGAAAATAAAAAATCTAAAGTTTGAAGAGATCATTACTGATTGGCGGGATCTTTCAATAACTCTGGGACGGCGTATAAAGGTTAAATGGCGTTCATCACTTATTGAGGGCCAGGCTATGGATATTGACATTTCAGGTGCTTTAATTGTCAGGGATGATTTTGGTTTTTTTCACCACATACTAAGTGGTGATGTTACTATAATGAAGTAGCGGATAGCTAAAAAAGCAGCGGAAAAACAGCGATTATCGTTTAGCGAATAGCTTGTGTTATGTGCTATCCTGAAATAGGTTGACAAAAAAGAGAGTAAATCGTTCGGCTATGAAAACTGTTTTTACTCCCTCCACAAAGATTGGCGGGCAGGCATTCCCTCATCCCGCGTGACTCCGAGGGAAATGTTGATTTTACGCGTCCATGCTAAAATAACCATTTAAATCCGCAAAAATAGTTCTCATATCTTAGGAGTGTGAGCATCTTTTGGTGATAGCGTTCAAGAGCGATTAGTACATAAGTTTTAATGAGAAAAGTGTCCCCGCCGCAAAAAGGCGGGACAGGCGTATCGGTTTAAAAGACAGCGGTAACGGCTCGAAATGGATAAGTTTGGTGAAAAATAGTTTTTTAAGCGAACGAAGAGAGCGTTCGTCCCTCGTCTCAATGAGCGGAGCGAATGGTCATCCGTCGTCCTTCGTACGCAATACGCAATACTAAAAAAAGTAAAATAGAAGCAGGAAGATTAAGAGGTGAGAGATGTTACTTTTAGTAGATATAGGTAATAGCAGTACAACATTTGGAATCAGTAATGGGAAGAAAAAGTATTTTTGCTGGCATTGCCCAACGAAAACCTTAGAAAAAAAGAAAAGTTTTCAAGTGAGTCAAATTGAAAACCTTAAAAGAGGCAAGATCAATCAGAATAAAATAAGCGCTGTTATTATTTGTTCTGTTGTCCCTAAACTTAATAGAATCATAAAAAAGAACTATAAGGATATGTTTTTAAATGGCAAAGTCTTTTTCATTGGTAACGACATCCAGATTCCTATAAACAATAAGTACAAATTTCCCTTGCAAGTCGGTAATGACCGATTGGTGAATGCTCTTGGTGTGAAGTTCTCCTATAGTCTTCCGGCTATGGTTGTTGACTTTGGAACAGCGATTACAATTGATATTATTTCAAAAAAAGGTGATTATTTGGGGGGAGTTATTGTTCCTGGAATTAACCTTTCCTTGAAAGCATTATATGAAAATACTGCTTTGCTGCCGCTTTTAAATCCGCGAAAACCAAAAGCCATATTAGGCAAAGATACGGAAAATTCCATATTAAGCGGGATTTTTTATGGCTACTCATTTCTTGTTGATGGACTAATTGGAAAGCTTAAAGCGACTTTTAATGCGGCTCCAGTGGTGATTGCAACAGGGGGGAATCTTGAAATCATGAAGCAGCTTTGCAAAGGTATTGACCATTATAGTCAGAATTTAACTTTAAAAGGTATCGAAATAGCTTATAATTTGACAATAAATAAAGCAAAACAGCCTAAATAATCAAAAATACCAAATAAATACCCGAAATTCTCTGAAACAATTTAAATTTAAAGCTTGATTTTAATTATTGAATATGTTATCTTTAATTTTCATGTAATTTAGCACTCAACAGGTGAGAGTGCTGATAAATAAATGTTAACCTAAAAAGGAGGTGTATGTATGGCGATTAAACCATTGGGAGATCGTATATTAGTAAAGGTTCTAGATGCAAAGGACAAGACTGAAAGCGGAATTTACTTACCTGACAGTGCAAAAGAAAAGCCGCAAGAGGCTGAGATTATAGCTGTTGGCCAGGGGAAGGTTCTTGAGAGCGGAAAAGTTCAGGCTCCGGAAGTAAAAGTAAAAGACAAAGTTCTTTTTGGGAAATATTCCGGAACTGCTGTAAGTACTAAAGAAGGTGAGGAGTACCTTATATTAAGAGAAGATGACATATTAGCCGTTATTTCATAAAAATAGGAGGAAAAGTAAAATTATGGCAAAACAGCTTAAGTTTAGTGAAGAAGCAAGACGCGAGATCCTTTTGGGTGTCGAATTGCTTGCCAAAGCAGTAAAAGTAACTTTAGGGCCTAAGGGTCGTAATGTTGTATTAGACAAAAAGTTCGGTTCACCTACAATTACAAAAGACGGTGTAACTGTAGCAAAAGAAATTGAGCTGCAGGATCCGTATCAGAATTTAGGTGCAGAGCTGGTTAAAGAAGTTGCTTCAAAGACTAGTGATATCGCTGGTGATGGAACAACAACAGCAACTGTTTTAGCAGAAGCAATATATAGAGAAGGTATGAAAAACGTGACTGCAGGCGCAAATCCGATGTCATTGAAAAGAGGTATTGATAAGGCTGTGGAAAATGTTGTAAAGACATTAAAGACTCTTTCAAAGCCGATCAAAGATAAACATGAAGTTGCTCAGGTAGCCTCTATTGCTGCTAATAATGATTCGGCAATTGGAGAGCTTATTGCAGAGGCAATGGAAAAAGTAGGTAAAGACGGAGTTATTACTGTTGAGGAAGCAAAATCTATGTCAACAACTCTTGATGTTGTTGAAGGGATGCAGTTTGATCAGGGATATTTATCTCCTTATTTCGCAACTGATACAGACAGAATGGAATGCCTGCTTGATGATCCGTTCATTTTGATTTATGAAAAGAAGATTTCCGCGTTAAAAGATCTTCTTCCTTTGCTTGAGAAAACAGCAAGAGCTGGAAAACCTCTTTTGATTCTTGCTGAAGATATCGAGGGCGAGGCACTTGCAACATTAGTTGTCAACAGAATCAGAGGAACATTGCAGTGCTGTGCTGTTAAAGCTCCTGGTTATGGTGATAGAAGAAAAGAAATGCTTGAAGACATCGCTAAGTTAACCGGAGGCCGCGCTATTACTGAAGAGCTGGGTGAAAAACTGGAAAATATTGACATCAGCGATTTGGGAACAGCAAAAAAGATTAAGATCGATAAAGAAACCACTACGATTGTCGAGGGATCAGGAAAAACAGCTGAAATTAAAGCAAGAATCAATCAGATCAAAAATCAGATTAATGAAAGTGATTCTGATTATGACAAAGAAAAGCTGCAGGAACGTTTGGCTAAATTAGCAGGCGGAGTTGCGGTAATCAATGTTGGGGCTGCTACTGAGACTGAAATGAAAGAGAAAAAAGCAAGAGTTGAAGATGCTTTGCATGCAACCCGGGCTGCGGTTGAAGAAGGCATTGTACCAGGAGGCGGAGTTGTTTTAATCCGTGCTGTAAAAGGATTAGAGGGAATTAAGCTTGAAAAGGAAGAGCAGATTGGTGTGAATATCATCAGCAAGGCGCTGGAATTTCCTTTGCGTCAGCTGGCTGAAAATGCCGGCCTTGAAGGTTCTGTTATTTTGCAGAGGGTTAAAGCAGAAAAAGGTAATATCGGATATAACTTCAGTACAGATGAGTTTGTGGATATGATCAAGGCTGGTGTTGTGGATCCGGCTAAGGTAAGCCGCAGCGCGCTTGAGAATGCTGCAAGTATCGCGGGACTGCTTCTTACAACTGAGACGATCATTACTGATATTAAAGAAGATGATAAAGCTGCTCCGGCTATGCCTGGCGGCATGGGCGGCATGGGCGG
>JAGLQQ010000122.1 GCA_023136735.1 Candidatus Omnitrophota bacterium
GGGCGGCATGGGTGGAATGGGCGGTTATTAATCCCGTAATATTCACTTAAAAATTACCCGCAGGAATTAATTTTCCTGCGGGTTTTTTTTATGGCATTCTTAATTTGCTTTAAGAACCTGCAAATCATTAAGGGTTCTTTTGTTTAACTTAAACAAGAATGACCCATGTTTTTTAAACAATTATTGCAGCTAGAGTTTCAAGCGGTAGGAGAGGGATCTTATCTGAATTATTGGAGTTATTATAGGTTTTAAATTAATTGACAGAGTTTTTATTTTATGTTATATTAATTCTTCACTACTCGATTATTAAGTAGATGTTAGGATGATTTTTTTAAGTAAAGATTAATGTCAAAATGGAGGTTTTTCAGTAATGGCTCAGTTTATTGGCAGGGGAAGAAAAGCACGTAGATGTTATGGTTTTGATGAAATAGCGTTAGTTCCTGGTTTAGTTACTATAAATCCTAATGAAGTTGATACAAGTTTTACTCTCGGAGATAAGAAATTTAAAGTGCCGATTCTTGCTGCTGCAATGGACGGAGTTGTTGATGTTGACTTTGCCATTAAAATGGGAAAATTAGGCGGCCTTGCGGTACTTAATTTAGAAGGTGTTCAAACTCGTTATGAAAATCCCAATGAAGTGTTAGATTCTATTGCCAATGCAACTCCGGAAGAAGCGACTAAACTGGTGCAGGGAATTTATAATGAACCGATAAAGGAAAAACTTGTAACGCTTCGTATCGAGCAGATAAAAAAGAAAAAAGTTCCATGTATTGTAAGCGCAATTCCTCCGCGGGCAGAAAGATTTGGCGCTATAGCGCAGGATGCTGGGGCAGATATTTTTGTTGTTCAATCAACGGTTACATCCGTTCAGCATATTTCCACTGAGTACAAAGCTCTTGATTTAACAAAGTTTTGCGAAAAGATGAAAATACCTGTTGTTCTTGGAAATTGCGTTACACATAATGTAGCGCTTGAATTATTTGAAACCGGTACCAGCGGATTGCTGGTTGGCATTGGGCCGGGGGCTGCTTGTACTACACGCGGCGTGCTGGGCATTGGAGTGCCGCAGGTAACAGCTACTTGTGATATTGCTGAGGCAAGAGAGTTTTATTTTAAAAAGACCGGCAAATATGTGCCGATAATTACTGACGGCGGTATGCGTAGCGGCGGTGATATTTGTAAGGCTTTTGCTTGTGGAGCGGATGCGGTAATGGTAGGATCCGCGTTTGCCAGGGCTAAAGAAGCGCCGGGGAGAGGATTTCATTGGGGCATGGCAACTTCGCATGCTAATTTGCCTAGAGGTACAAGAATACATGTTAGAACTACCGGAACTTTGGAAGAAATATTATTCGGGCCGGCCAGATTAGATGATGGATCTCAGAATCTTGTAGGCGCTTTACAGCTTTCTATGGGTTCTTTAGGTGCCAAGAGCATCAAAGAAATGAATTTAACAGAAATAATTATTGCGCCGTCAATTCAGACTGAGGGAAAAATATTCCAACAGGTGCAGCGCGTAGGAATGGGTAAATAGAAATAGCCTATAGGGATTAGCGTTTAGCGGTTAGGGAAAAAAAGCAAAAATATAAGACTAAAAACAATAGACCATAGATTAAACCTAAAAATAAAGAGTATATATGAAAAGAACACACCACTGTAATGAACTAAAGATGACTGATGTAGCAAAGAGCGTATTTCTTTGCGGCTGGGTAAACTCACGCCGGGATCACGGGGGATTGATATTTATTGATTTACGCGATAGAGAAGGATTAACTCAGATAGTATTTGATCCAACCAATAATGAAGCTGTTCACAAAATGGCCGAGACACTTCGTAATGAATTCGTTATCTCTGTAATAGGTGTAGTAAATGAAAGACCAGCGGGAACTCGCAATTCTAAACTTGATACAGGAGAAATCGAAATCCATGTAAGTCAGCTAGAAATTCTTAATAAATCAAAACCACTACCGTTTGAGGTTAATGACGATAAAGAGGTGGGAGAGGATCTGAGACTTACTTATCGCTACCTGGACTTACGCAGAGATGCTATGAAAAAAAAGCTTATCCTGCGTTCTAAAGTAATTAAGGTTATCCGTGATTACTTTGATGCTGAGGGATTTATAGAAGTTGAGACGCCAGTGCTTACCAAAAGTACTCCTGAGGGAGCTCGTGATTATCTTGTTCCCAGCCGTCTTAATCCAGGGAGTTTCTTTGCCCTGCCGCAGTCTCCGCAGTTATTTAAACAAATTTTGATGGTGTCTGGATTTGATAAATACTACCAAAT
>JAGLQQ010000123.1 GCA_023136735.1 Candidatus Omnitrophota bacterium
ATTCCAACTCCTTTTTTGCGCCTTACCCATGAACAGTCAATGGCCCGTTATGGGACAGATAAGCCGGATACGCGTTATGGCATGCTGCTGCATGTTCTTAGTGATCTGGTTAAAGATAGCAAGTTTATGGTTTTTAAAAAAGTAGTCGAATCAAAAGGCAAGGTTATGGGCATTAAAGCAACTGGCGGCGCAAGTTTTACGCTTAAGCAGCTAGATGAACTGACGAAGAATGCCATTGAGAATGGCGCGAAAGGGCTTGTCTGGATTAAGGTCCTTGAAAATGATTTTCAGTCGCCTGTAAAAAAGCATTTAGGTGAAGAATTACTGCAAAGCTTGGTTAATGAGTTTGAAGCTAAAACAGGCGATTTATTGTTGCTGGTTGCAGATAAAGCTCTGGTTGCTATGAGTGTGCTGGGCAGTTTAAGGGTTAGTGTAGCTGAGGCATTAAATTGCGTAAACAATGATGTTTTTAACTTCCTGTGGGTTACGGATTTCCCGCTTTTTAAATACAATGCTGAAGAAAAGCGTTGGGATTCTGAACATCATCCTTTTACATCCCCAAAACCAGAGGATATTCAGTATATGGATAGTGATCTTGGCAGAGTTCGCTCATGTGCCTATGATCTAGTTATCAATGGTACGGAACTTGGAAGCGGAAGTATTCGTATTCATCAGGAGCAATTGCAGCAAAAGATTTTTGATATCCTGGGAATGGATAAAGATGAGAGTAAGACTAAATTCGGATTTTTACTTGATGCATTTACTTACGGAGCGCCGCCTCATGGAGGGTTTGCTCCTGGAATAGATAGGCTGCTTTGTCTTATGAGTAAAAGCTCCAGTATCAGGGAAGTTATTGCTTTTCCTAAAACTCAGAAGGGGTTCTGCCCCTTGACTATGGCGCCATCTGGTGTTTCAAAGAAGCAGCTTGATGAGCTTCAGTTGACAATAAAAGACTAATGATTTATAATAATTATGCTTCAAATATTAAAATTGGGGCGTTATAAATGCTTGATTACTTAGGGGGTGCTGGATTATGAAAAGAATAGTGATTGCTTTTATTATAGTTTTTGTATTAGCTTTAAATACTAGCGGATGTGTAAAACGTGTAAGTCTTAATACTATTGAAAAAGCACGAATTGACCAGGATGAAACAGTAGGTAATAAGGGTTATATATCAGGGACCAAGCCGCCATCTGACACTCCAATTGAAAAACAAAAAACCAGAAGAATCTATCAGGTAACATTAGAAATCCCTCCATATGCTGAGTGGAAAAACTTTCGAAAAGAGCAGACTCCTGATAAAGAGATTTGGGGAAATCGAGGGTATGTTTATGGCGGGCCTCAGTCAATGGTTACACCAGAAGAAGCTGCTCCTGTGCCTATAATATTGCCAGAAGAGGTATATAAGGAAGCTGATGCAATTCTGCCCCCTGAGCCAGTTAAAGTGGAGCCGGTGGCTGAAGACGTGAAATCCATTTCCTACAAGGTTAAAAAAGGGGACACTTTACAGAAGATCTCAAAAAAAGTGTATGGAACTTCTAAAAGATGGCAGGAGATTTTTGAATTCAATAAAGGGAGTTTAAAAAACCCCAATAAAATTTATCCTGGTCAGACAATTTTGATTCCTCAAGATTGAGCGGCTTGTTGAGAGCAAAGAATGCATGTATGGAGAGAGTAATAAAACTTCAAAGTGATAAAGAATCAAATATACTTTTTGGCCGGCATGATGAAAATCTAAAGATTATAAAGCAAGAGCTCACCATCCAAATTGCTGCTCGTGGCGAAAAGCTCACCCTACAAGGCAAAAAAGATAATGTAATCCTAGCTGAAACATTGATAAAAGAGCTAATTGGCATTATTCGAGCGGGCTCGCAAATACAAAAGCAGGAAGTTAAAAACGCTATCAATACCATAAAAGAAACCGGCTCACTTAGAATGAATGGTATATCAACTGAGCGCATAGAAATAATGAGTAAGCGCCAGTATATAACCCCTAAAACTAAAGGACAGAAAAGCTATGTCGATGCTATCAGGGATTGTGAAATTACTTTTGGCATAGGTCCTGCTGGAACAGGTAAAACATATTTAGCCATTGCTATGGCGGTAAGTGCTTTAAAAAATCGCCAGGTGAGACGGGTGATTTTAGTGCGTCCCGCGGTTGAAGCAGGAGAAAGTCTGGGTTTTTTACCGGGCGATATAATGGAAAAGATTGATCCATATCTGCGGCCAATATATGATGCTTTATATGATATGATGGATTCAGAAAAGGTTCAGGCATACCTGCAAAAAGGCATCATTGAGGCGGCGTCGCTTGCCTATATGCGCGGACGAACATTAAATAATTCTTTTATTATACTTGATGAAGCTCAGAACAGTACAGCTGAACAGATGAAGATGTTTCTTACGCGGCTTGGTTTTGATTCAAAAGTTATAGTTACAGGAGACATTACTCAGGTAGATTTACCATCGAACAAACGATCTGGGCTCATTGAGGCGCAGTCGATTTTAAAGGATATTGAGGGTATAAAGTTTGTTTATTTAAATGAGCAAGATGTCGTGCGGCATGAATTAGTCAGAGGTATCATTAGAGCTTATGCTGAATTTGAAAAGTACTCAGGGAAAAAATAATATGAAAAATAATAACACGAAGCTGACTGATAATTCTATAAAAAAGAATTCACTAGGTGTGATCATAGTGATCTTTCTTTGTTTGCTTTTAAGTCTTGTTTTTTTTCTAGGAAAAGATTTTGTTTGGACAGGCTGCTATTTTGAGAATGGGCAGATAGCTCAGCGTGATATTTTTTCACCATTTGATTTCTCATTCATTAATAATGACGGTCTTGAAATTAAAATAAAGAAGAATGAACTTATTGTCGAAAAGGGTGAAAAAATAAATAAAAACCAGGAGCTTGCTGCCGGTGAACTTCAAAAGATCCAAACGCAGCCGAAGAATCTATACTATATAC
Source organism: Candidatus Omnitrophota bacterium (assembly GCA_023136735.1). Classification (GTDB taxonomy): domain Bacteria; phylum Omnitrophota; class Gorgyraeia; order B26-G9; family B26-G9; genus JAGLQQ01. Next base: position 2,967 of record JAGLQQ010000123.1, read on the forward strand.
TCGGTGTTTTACTTCTCCTGATTATCTTCGCGGTAATTATTGTTACTTACGATACCATTCATAAAGCCAGAATCCTTTATAAGGAAAAGAATGTTTTTCTTTTATGCCTGCTGATATTATTGATTATTTTGGGTGCCAAAGCAATCCTATTCGTATCATGGTCAGTTTATTTGATACCTCTGGCAAGTGTTTCTATGCTAGTCGCGATACTTATTGATCCTGGTGCGGCTCTTATGCTAACTGTATTGCTCAGTGTTTTGGTTTCCGTTTTAACTGGTGGCAGCTTTGACGTGATGGTTACAATGATGTCTGGAGGTATAGTAAGTATATATTCAGTGCTTAATGTCCGCCGTAGACGTAATTTAACTAAAGCAGGTTTTTTGATAGGATTAACACATATGGTTGCCATAGTTTCCATGGGGTTGATTAATTTTGTCTCTATTAACACTCTTGTAGTCCAGGGATCATGGGGGCTTGCCAATGGTATATTGTCTGCAATAATTGTTACCGGTTTACTTCCGATTTTCGAAATTTTATTTCAGATAACGACTAATATCAGTTTACTTGAGCTCTCTGACTTAAACCAGCCGGTTTTAAAAGAGCTGGTGCTAAAAGCTCCGGGGACATATCATCACAGTTTGGTTGTCGGTAATTTGGCTGAATCAGCAGCTGAAGCGGTGGGTGCTAATAGCCTGCTGGCTCGGGTTGGCGGATACTTTCATGATATCGGAAAACTTCGGATGGCTCCGTACTTTTCAGAGAACCAGGGGCATATTGAGAATAAGCATGAAAATTTAAGTCCGACAATCAGCAGTCTTATTATTATCAATCATATTAAAGAAGGGGCGGATTTAGCAAAGAAATACAAACTGGGGAAAGATATCAATGACATAATTGTTCAACATCACGGTGATGATGTTGTGCACTTTTTCTATCATCGGGCGCTTGAAATGCACGGAGATGAGAAAAGTAAGATCCAAGCGGAGGATTTTAGATATCCCGGGCCGAAACCTCAATCTAAAGAAGCGGCTATAGTTATGCTGGCTGATTCTGTTGAAGCTGCCTCAAAAGCAATGCAGGCTCCTACTCCAGGTAAAATTAATGAATTGGTCAGCAGAATTATTAATAACAAGTTTATCGATGGGCAATTAAATGGATGCGCGCTGACTTTAAAGGACCTGCATACAATCGCGGGAGTTTTTATTCATATTCTTAACGGGATATTTCACTCAAGGGTTGAGTATCCAGATATTAAGCAGTTGCAAAATGAACAAAATAAAAATAAAGAATCTTCAGAGAAAAAAAGTAAGCCTGAGAAACCTGAAAAAACTGGCGAATAAGACTCTGGCGCATCAGGGAGTTGATGAAAAAGAGATAAGTATTCTTTTGGTAGATGATAAAACCATTAAAGATTTTAATAAACAATATCTAAAGAAGAATTATCCAACCGATGTCCTAGCCTTCAGAATGCAAGATGGGGAGTTTTCGCATCTGCATCCGGAAATTTTGGGTGATGTGATTATTTCCTTGGATACTGCCGCTTTCCGAGCTGAGGAATTCAAAACAAGCTTTGAGTATGAAAGTCATCTGTATTTAGTACATGGAATTTTGCATTTACTTGGTTTTGATGATGGAAATCCTAAGAAGAGAAACAAGATGAGGGCTATTCAAGAAGAGATTTTGGAGAATTATGCATAGAAGAAGATTGTTTGAAAGCTTTAATTATGCGATAGAGGGATTTCTTTACGTACTGAAAACGCAAAAAAACATGCGGCTTCATTTTCTAGCGTCTATAATTGTGCTGTTACTTGGATTCTATTATAATTTTTCTAAAATTGAATTAATTCTTCTTTTACTTACAATTTGTTTTGTAATGATCGCTGAAATGTTTAATACCGGGGTGGAACTGATCATAGACTTAATTACTGATGAATTTCATCCGCTGGCACGCATAATAAAAGATATCACTGCCGGAGCTGTGCTGGTGGCGTCTATAAATGCTGTATTTGTCGGATATTTACTGTTTTTAACGGATTTTCCTGTTGACACTTTGCAGACAAGTATTGATTATATAAGACAAAAGCCTCTGCACATGACTTTTATCTCCATGTTTATTGTTCTTGTAACAGTTGTTTTTTCGAAAGCTAAAATAGGACGCGGTAAACCTTTACGAGGGGGAATGCCTTCCGGGCATTCAGCGATTGCTTTTTCTGTATGGGCAATTGCCTTGTTTCTTTCGTCGAGTAAACTGCTTATTGTGTTAGTGCTTATTTTAGCTATACTGCTCGCTCAGAGCAGAATCCGGCCAGGATTTCATACTTTAAAGGAAGTTATAGCAGGTGCATCTGTGGGGCTTGGGCTTACCAGTTTAATTTTTTTTATACTAAGATTTTAAAATGGCTATACATAAAACCGAAGCGATTGTTATTGATAGAAAAGATTATAGGGAAACAAGCTATTTGCTGAGTTTCTTCACAGCTGATTTTGGTAAAATTCATGCCCAGGCTAAGGGAGCAAAAAGAAAGATTGATAAATTCGGCAGTAGTTTCGTGCCGCTTAGTTTTAATAAAATAGTTTTTTATGAAAGTGTTCAAGGTAACCTGAATATTATCAGTCAGGCTGATTTAATCGAACACTTTGGCGGAATTGATAAGGACATAGAAAAGTACTGTTATGGAAGTTATTTTCTGGAACTTATTAATGCTGCTATGGGCATCGGAGATAAAAATAAGGAAATTTTTACTCTTCTGAAGAATTCCTTGAGTTTTTTAGATGAAGATGATAAAATTCCTCATATTGTACAAGTTTTTGAAATTAAATTTTTGAATCTTTCCGGAGTTAAGCCCAATCTTGACTGCTGTGTGCATTGCAGTAGTCAAATATTAGATAAAATAAAATTTAGCTATGTTTTGGGCGGACTTTTATGTGAAAAGTGTTTTGGTTTTGATCAGAGCGCGCAGGATTTAATGCAGGGCACAATTGCTACCTTAAAGCATATTGAAAAAATGGAATTGGAAAAGATTCGAGGGTTTAAAATTGTCCCAAGTGTTTTTATTGAGCTTGAAAAAATCCTAAGGACTTTTATTAATTACCATTTAACTGGAGATTTTAAATCATTAGAGCTTTTAAAAAAGGTTAGGTTTTCTTATGTCTGATTTTCGTTTGGATACAATTGTATCGTTGTGCAAACGGCGCGGGTTTATATTTCCGAGTTCTGAGATTTACGGCGGTCTTGGCAGTACGTGGGATTATGGTCCGCTAGGTGTTGAATTAAAACGCAATGTAAAACAGGCTTGGTGGAAGTCCGTGGTACACCTGAGAGAAGATATGGAGGGGCTTGATGCTGCTATCCTGATGCATCCATCAACCTGGAAAGCTTCCGGGCATATAGATGGATTTACTGATGCTCTTGTAGACTGCCGAACTTGTAAAAAACGTTTTCGTGTGGATCATTTGCCGGGAGAGGGTGATAATAGAAAATGCCCGGAATGCAAGGGGGAGATAGATCTTAAAAGCAATCCCCCGCGTTTGTTTAATTTAATGCTAAAAACATATCTGGGGCCTGTAGAAAATGAAAACGCGATTACATATCTCAGACCGGAGACAGCGCAAGGAATTTTTGTGAATTTTTTGAATGTCGTAAATTCTCGTTCTCGAAAGCTTCCCTTTGGTGTAGCTCAGATCGGTAAGAGTTTTCGCAATGAAATAACACCGGGAAATTTCACATTTAGAACGCGTGAGTTTGAACAGATGGAAATAGAATATTTCGTAAAACCAGAAGAAGCTGAAAGAGCTTATAAATTTTGGGTAGAGGAAAGGTTTCAATGGTATCAGAAGCTCGGAATAAAAAAAGATAAGCTTAAACTGCGTCCTCACGCAAGTGATGAGCTAGCGCATTATGCGAGCGGTTGTACTGATATTGAATATGAATTTCCTTTTGGCTGGTCTGAGCTTGAAGGAATAGCTAACCGGGGTGATTTTGACCTGAGTCAGCATGCTAAAGAGAGCGGAAAAGATCTTACATACTTTGATCAACCGCAAAATAAAAGATATTTGCCTCATGTTATTGAACCCTCCGGTGGAGTTGACCGTGCGGCATTGGCATTTTTAGTAGATGCATATCGTGAAGAGGAGGTAAAGGGAGCGAAAAGAGTGGTATTAGGACTTAATCATCAGTTGAGCCCTTATAAAATTGCTGTCTTACCTTTACTTAAGAAAAACAGTGATATCGTTGAGCTTGCAAAAAAAATTAGTAGTGGCTTAAAAAAATATTTTGTGGTAAAATACGACGATACTGGTTCTATAGGGAAACTTTATCGACGACAGGACGAGATAGGTACTCTTTTTTGTGTAACTGTTGATGTGCAGTCTCTGGAAGACCAAATGGTTACAGTAAGAGACAGAGATACCATGGATCAAATAAGGATCAGTATAGACAAGCTGGATGAGTATTTTAAGAGTAAATTAAGTTAATTTTAATTAAGTTGAATGGAATTGTTAATATTTAGAAAGGGGATTTTTAGAAATGTCTAAAAAGTATGTTTATTTTTTTGGCAAAGGGCAGTCTGAAGGAAATACAAAAATGAAGGCTCTGCTGGGCGGAAAAGGAGCTAACCTCGCTGAGATGGCAAAAATTGGAGTTCCTGTCCCGCCGGGATTCACAATTTCAACGGAAGTATGTGACTATTTCTACAAAAATGGCAAAAAATACCCTAAAGAATTACAGAAGCAGATTGATGACAATATTAAGAAGCTCGAAAAGGCAATGGGAGCAAAACTGGGCGATGAGAAAAATCCATTACTTGTTTCTGTAAGAAGTGGCGCGGCAGTATCAATGCCTGGGATGATGGACACAGTTCTTAATCTTGGACTTAATGATGAAGCTGTTAAAGGAATGGCGAAAAAGACTAATAATGAGAGACTTGCCTGGGACGCGTATAGGCGTTTTATCGATATGTTTGGTGATGTTGTAATGGGAGTTCATCATGAATATTTCGAAGAAAAGCTTGCGGCGATAAAGAAGAAATACAAGGCAAAACTTGATAATGATCTGAATGCTGCTCAGCTTAAGGAGCTGGTCGGAGAGTATAAAAAAGTTTACCAGAAGCATGTAAAAAAGCCATTTCCTTCAAACGCAAAAGATCAGCTTATGGCTGCTGTTAATGCTGTTTTTGGATCATGGAATATTCCGCGTGCTGTAACTTATAGAAGAATTAACAGAATTACCGGATTACTGGGAACTGCTGTCAATGTGCAGTCTATGGTTTTCGGTAACATGGGCGACACCTCCGGCACCGGAGTTGCTTTTACGAGAAATCCTTCCACTGGCGATAAAGAATTTTTTGGAGAGTTTCTGATTAATGCTCAGGGCGAAGATGTTGTTGCTGGTATTAGAACTCCTGAGCCGATTAGTGATTTAAAAAAAGAATGGCCGCATATTTATAAAGAGCTTAATGATATCCGCCATAAACTTGAGCAGCATTACAAGGATATGCAGGATGTTGAGTTTACTATACAAGAAGGAAAATTGTTTATGCTGCAAACAAGAGGCGGAAAGAGAACCGGACTTGCTGCGGTTAAGCTTGCTGTAGATATGGTAAAAGAAAAAATGATCACACCTAAAGAAGCTTTAATGCGTATTGAAGGTGATCAGCTTAACCAGCTTCTTTTTCCGATCTTTGATATCAAAGCTATGGCAAAGACCAAAAAAATCGCCAAGGGACTTCCTGCTGGTCCGGGAGCTGCTTCAGGCCAGGTTGTATTTACGGCTAAAACTGCGGTTGATTGGAAGAGTAAAGGAAAGAAAGTTATTCTTCTTCGCCATGAGACATCACCTGAAGATGTTGCCGGTATGGCAGCGGCTGAGGGTATTCTTACCTCAACAGGCGGAATGACATCACATGCTGCTGTTGTTGCACGAGGTTGGGGTAAATGTTGTATCGCAGGCTGCAGTGCTTTAAACATTAATTATGCGAAAAAGCAGACTACAGTTGGCAAAATTGTTATAAAAGAAGGGGATTGGTTATCTCTTGATGGTTCAACAGGTGAAGTTATGCTTGGGCATATCAAGACATCTTCAAGTCCGGTAATCGCCGGAGTTGTTGAGAATAACGCTATCGCAAAGAAAAGCTCAATCTATAAAATGTTCATGCAGATAATGCAGTGGGCTGATGAGTATCGTAAGCTTAAGGTCCGCACTAATGCGGATACGCCTAAAGATTCGCTTGCTGCGCGTCGATTAGGTGCCGAAGGTATAGGACTTACACGTACAGAGCATATGTTTTTTGAAGGGGAAAGAATCTGGGCAATACGTGAATTTATTCTTGCGCAGAATCAAGAATCAAGAGAAACGGCACTGAAGAAATTACTCCCTTTCCAGCGTACGGATTTCGAGGGAATATTTAAAGAAATGAACGGATTATCAGTTACAATTCGTTTACTTGATCCACCTTTGCATGAATTCCTTCCTAATGACGCTGCCGGACAGAAAGAAATGGCTAAACGCCTTCAGATTGCACCTGCTAAGGTTACTCAACTTGTGACCAAACTTCATGAACTTAATCCGATGCTAGGGCATCGCGGCTGCAGACTTTCAATTACATATCCTGAGCTTTGTGTAATGCAGACAACGGCAATTATTGAGGCAGCTTGCAATATGGCTAAAAAGGGTATTAAAGTATTGCCTGAGATTATGATTCCTTTAATCGGGACAAAGGCAGAGTTTGATTTTCTTGAACCGATTGTTCGGCAGACAGCTGATGCAATTATCAAAAAGGCAAAATCAAAGATAAAGTATCTTGTCGGAACTATGATTGAAATTCCGCGTGCTGCGCTTACGGCTGATGAAGTAGCAGAGAATGCGGAATTCTTTTCTTTCGGAACCAATGACTTGACTCAGATGACTTTCGGTTATAGTCGTGATGATGCGGGTGTTTTTCTTCCTGATTATCTGGAGAAGAAAGTATTGGATGATGATCCGTTCCAGACAATTGATCAAAATGGTGTAGGCAAACTGGTCCAAACAGCAGTAAAACTTGGCAGAAAAGTTAGAAAGACTCTAAAATGCGGAATTTGCGGTGAGCACGGTGGTGATCCTGAATCTGTGAAATTCTGCCATAAAGTTGGACTTAATTATGTGAGCTGTTCGCCTTACAGAGTTCCAATAGCAAGGCTTGCAGCAGCACAGGCTGTAATAGAAGAAAAAAAGTGAGATAAATGATATGGCAATGGATCCGATAAGGTTATACCTTAAAGATATTAAAAATATCCCTCTTTTGACTCCGGAGGATGAGTTGAAAATTTCCAAAAAAGCCAAAAGAGGAAATACTGAAGCGCGTCATATGATGATACAATCAAACCTGAGGCTGGTAGTTAATATCGCAAAAAAATACAGCTTCTTGGGAGTTCCGATCACAGATTTAATTGAAGAGGGTAATCTTGGGTTGATGCATTCGGTTAAGAAGTTTGAACCTTCAAAGGGGTATCGATTTAGTACTTATGCTGCTTGGTGGATACGTCAGTATATAACACGGGCAATTGCCAATCAGAGCAAAACAATAAGGGTTCCGGTATATTTAACGGAAACGATTACTAAATGGAAGCGAGCAACGGAAAAACTTACGCAGAAACTCGGGCGCACGCCAACTGTTCAGGAAATAGCTAAGAAAATGCGTATTACGGTTAAAAAAGCGCGTCGCTTGAGTGAGGTAATTACCAGAACAACATCACTGCATAAGCCGATTGGAGAGGATTCTTCGGGAGAATTCATGGATTTGATCGAAGATGAATCAGTTGCTTCGCCTTTTGAGGAGCTAAGCCGTTTACTTCGTCAGGAAAAGATCAAGGAATTGCTTAAAAAGATGTCTGAGAGAGAAAAGCATATTCTTGAGCTTAGATACGGCCTTGAAGACGGGACATTTCGTACATTAGAGGAAACTGCTAAAAACTTTAATATCAGCAGAGAGAGAGTTCGCCAAATTGAAAATAACGCTTTAAAAAAGCTAAAGGTTTATTTGACGGAGAATGATTAGATGAGCGCAGTTGATAAATTAGCTAAGGCAATAAGAGATGTTCCTGATTTCCCTAAAAAAGGTATTCTGTTTAAAGATATAACTACTGTTCTTCAGGATCCGATAATGTTCAAACAATCTGTTGACTCACTTTACAAACAGTATAAAACGAAAAAGATCGATTATATTGTCTGTGTTGAAGCCAGAGGATTTATCTTTGGTTCCGCATTAGCTTATAAATTAAACGCGGGACTTGTTTTAATCAGAAAAAAAGGCAAACTTCCATATAAGACTTATAGTGTAACTTATTCTCTTGAATACGGCAAAGACACGCTTGAAATACACCAGGATGCGATGAAAGAAAACGGGCGCGTTTTAATAATTGATGATTTGCTGGCAACAGGGGGAACTATACAGGCTGTTTGCAAACTGATTAATAAATGCAAGGTTAAAATTGTCGGCATTGGTTTTTTTATAGAACTGTTATTTCTTAAAGGTCGCAAAAAATTACTAAAATACCCGATAATCTCGATCATTAAATTTTAAAGCAGAATTCAGGGGCATAAGTGAAACTCTATGGGTTTACACCCCTAGTATCTTTACGTTTCGCCTTCGGCGTAACATCCGCCTATCTTTTTGGTGGAAACTGGCTGATAATCAAAGGCAATCATCTATGGGCTCATGCCCATAGAATTCTGCAGCAATAAGTAAATTTCGAGCGAGGTTAATAGCCTCGCTCTTTTTTAAACCAAAGGAGCGATAATGGACCAGGAGAAGTTTATATTTCTTTTGAGATGTCTAGCGGTTCTTGTAGTAATTCTTCTGTTTTTTACTTTTGTTGTGCCGAAATATAAACAGCTGAATAAATTTATTGATGAAAAGGTAGAAGAATTTGTGAGCTTGATTTTTGAAACATCATCAGCTGTCAGAGATAAATCAGCTAACATTGGGAAAGGCTATACCCAGAGCGAATTAGCTCTTGCTGTTGATTCGTTTAGCAAAAAATTCATGTCTTTTAACAAAACAATAGAATTAAAAAGGCTCATTAATACAAGTAAATCTATTCTCCAGCTAATCCCCCTGAATCTAAATATCCGGCAAAAGCACGCGTTTTTGTTTTATATGGACGCTCAATATGAGAAAGCAATTGAGAATTACGAGTTTATTCTCGAGAATGTTCCTAAAAGACGGAGGACATTTAAAAAACTGCGTGATAATCCTGATTATAATAGTGTCAAAAGAGCTCTTCTTGAATTGGCTGCTTTGCATTATGATATTGATGAAAAAGAGCTGATGATCGATTATTATAAACAGTTTTTAAGATTAGCTTTTCGTTATGAAGTTTATTGTGAGTACATTTCCGGCGGGATAAATGAGAAAAATGTAAGGTTTGGAATTTTTTCGAATTTCTCAGGGGCAGGATTTTTTTCTTATAAAAAGTCAATCGATGAGCTTGAAAAGTATTTAATTGAATATCCTGAGGAAAAAGAGGTGATTGTTGATCTGGGGAGAAATAATTTTGAAGTAGTTAATTTATTTTTTGATAATTCTCCGAGTGATTATCTCAACTATTTAAATAACGCGCAAAAATACTTAAAACTAAACCTTATATTTGCCTCAGAGCGTAGAAAAACAGAGATAAACAATGATCTGGCTCAAATAGTGAGATTAGAAGGTGAATATGTTGAGAAAAATCAGACAGGAGAAAGTCCAAAATAAAGGGAAAAATTATTATTGAATGTATTTACTGGGGTAGTTAACTATGCTGCTCCTTTTTTATTGACTTAGTTTGCCTTGAATAGTAATATAGGTTCGTTCTTAAATAATGTGAATAATTTAACATAACTGTTTATGTTATATAGATAAACGTCAAAAAGCAAAGCTGTATTTCATAAAAAGGCAAAATTGACTGTTAAATGAGCATTAGGAGCGCGGGAGCATGCTTTGCGGTTTAATATTTC
>JAGLQQ010000124.1 GCA_023136735.1 Candidatus Omnitrophota bacterium
CCTGAATAACTTCGATGCCCTGCGCAATCGGCTGCGGATCCATCGCGCCCCATGCCCCAGTAGCATCCTGTGTATAATGTATACCATCTTCTACTTTGACAAGCGTCGCTGTTGCTGTGGTTCCCTGAACAACTTCAATACCCTGTGCCTGCGTACTATAAGCCTTTGCATAAGCAATTTCCGCCTCAACCTCTGTAAAACCCATATCTGTTAAAGACAAAAAAACTTCATCTTCTGATTTTCCGGCCTGGATATAACCGGAAGCAATAGATGTCGCGTTATCAATCGGCGATAAGTTATTGTCCTGAGGTATGTACTCCTCGTTCGTTATCAACTGATCTGTATTTGAGGTAGTTACCACTATTGCATTCTGATTATTATTTACCTGAGAGTCCTCAAGATCCGCATTTTGATGCAATTTTTCATCTACTAACCCGCCAATACCAGAATTGGTAAAAGTAAAAATAAAGACAATAGCAATACAGCAAATCTTCAATGTTTTTGTTTTTATTTTCTTATTCATAATACCCCTCCTTTTTTTATTTTAATGTATTATTAAAACGTTCATTTTGAAAATTATTCCAGTTCCCCAATCCATTAAATTTTACTCCAACAGATACCGGGACTTCCATTGGATTTACATTCGCACTGCTTTTCTTTTTTTCCTGTTGTATAGCTGCTTTAGGTTTTGAATTTATATCGCCGGATGAAAAAGGATTAGGCTCAATAAGAGTCATCTCAGCTTCTACCGAATCCGGGTTATTTGTATAAATACTTAAAGGCTGGCTTTGTGTTCTTAAAGCCGCCGGAACTGCTGCCTGAGCCGCTCTTTCTGAAAAGCCCGCTTTTTTTAATGCCTGAAAAATCTTAGTGCCGTTATAACCTGCTTTTAAACAAGCTATGCTTATTTGCGGGGCTTTAAAATTATCATTTTTAAGAACCACAACGATCTCTGAAATCTTGTATCCGGCTTCTTTCAAGCCTTTAATCGTTTCTTTAAGATTCGAAATCTTACTGTCAGATACAAACGGTACAAAATCTGAAGTTATATTTGTATGCGGTACATTTTTCAATGTTCGCGCGTTATCTTCGCCTTTAAGCTCAGGTTTTCCTTCATCAGCCCGCATATTTATTTTTTGAACCTGAGCGCTTCCAGATGAAGTACCTACTACCAGAAATACACCTATCAGCAGTATGAAAATCGCTTTTTTAAGATATTTACCTGGAAACATTTTGACCTTCATGGCTATTCCTCTCATTTAGAGTTAAACTCTTATTCATTATGTTTTTAATTCTCTGCTTCAAGCTTTCAGTTGTATCAACAAATTCTATGCCGATTTTAAAACGCTCTTGAAAAGGCAATCTCTTAACCCAAACTACTTTGCCAATAATCTCAAGTAAATTCGCCCATGCAGAAGAAAATACCTGTAAATGTACTTTTTCATTTACGGCAAAAAAATCAAATGATGTTATCCCCAGTCCTATCTCACTAATATTATTAGAAAACGAATTGCGTATAAATTGCGTCCCATCCATAGTTAACGCTTTTATTTGTAATGGATAGCTGCAATCCTGTCTGATAGATAGTCTTTTTTCACTCACGTTAATCTCCTTCTTTTTTCTTCCAGATTACACTATCCGCATCAAAACGTATATCCTGTACTCCTTGGATGATTACTTCATCCTGCCTTTACCCTTCGACTATCGCACTTCCTGTGCTGCTCAGGGTCTTTTCATCCTGAAAAGAAAAACCGAACTGTCAAAAATTAAACAATTCGGTTTAGTGAAAAATCTCTCAACTTTGCATTAGCAGTCGGAGGTCCTGTTGATTCCTCTGTTCTGCTTCTTAACATAATCTCTTTAACATCTGCTATATTTTCATATAAGCTCGAGTTCAGAGTTACATTATTTACATTAATAAAATCATAACCTAAGGCTTTATAAAACCCGTTATTAAATGAACGCACTTCTTTTGCCGATACAATTTCTAATATGGACTGGTTACTGCCCGCAAGTAAGCTAAAAATTCCAGCCAGGTCAAGGCGAGGCAGATGTAGAGAATTAAGGCTAAGCTGAACACAGCCGATCCCATCAATCATACTCACAGATTTTGTCGCTATTTTTTGGAATCTGAGAGCAGCTTCTTTAAAAGTGTCCTTAGTCTGATATATAGCCGCCAGAGCAAAGTCCGCTTGAGTCAGCAGCAAAGCCTGTATAATAATAATAACTATTATCTTAAGCCACAAATTCCTACTCATAACTCTCCTATTGGTTAAATAAATAGTAAATACGCCGCAAAGCGAACATCTTGTACTCATTAGCGAATTGTTACTTCCTTGATTTACCCTTCGACATCGTGCTTCCCTGCACTGCTCAGGGTCATTTCATCCTGAAATGGAAAAAGCCAAACTGCGTCCATTAGGCAGCTTGGCTATCTTGGCTTGCTCATATCGCGTTATCGATACGCTCGGCGATCATTGCTTTAGCTTTAGACCCGTAGCTTTGCGCCCTCAAGTTTCCTTGAGTTTGCCCGTTCGGTTAATGTTACACTCTTTTGAAAACAATTTAAAATCTTTTTTATTGTTACGTTTAAGTATAGCACACCTTTTTGCAATTGTCAAATTCCCTGCAAAAAAAACTGGACAAAAAACGAACAAGTTAAGATCTATGGACTCACGCCCATAGAATTCCGCAATAATGATTAAATTAGATCAACGGTAGGTTTAAAATTTTATTGTGATGGTTTTCCTTCAAGCAGGGCAACAAGCTTGTCCACTTTTCTATTCAAGCTTTGAAGAGCCCCTGTTGACTCAGAGCTAGCTCCACTACTATCTAATTTATAGTATATTGAAACTGCCAACTTAATAAACTCAGCGGCGGTAAAAAGCATTAAAAAATACAACCCTCCGCCTAGTAAAAAGATAATACTTGCAACCCGGGGAGTGTCGCCGCCAGCACCAAAAACCACAATTAGCGATACAATAACGAAAAACACAGCTGAAATCCATGCTAAAATCTTGAATATTACTGCCGATACGCCTAAAAACTTAACTCCTTTATCCATAGTTAGTTACCTCCTCAATTATTCAGCCTTGGCAAGCGAATTATTCCTCTTCCTTAAATAATTTAATTATTGCTACAAAATTCTATGGACGTGACCCCATAAATGATTGCCTTTGATTATCCGCCAGCTT
>JAGLQQ010000125.1 GCA_023136735.1 Candidatus Omnitrophota bacterium
TGTTAGGCGGATGTTACGCCGAAGGCGAAACGTGAAGATGTTATGGGTGTAAACCCATAGATATTCACTTTGTCTTGTCCTGGAATAGTTGCCTGTCCCGCCTTTTTCTGGCGGGGACATTTTTTTCGGTTACCATCAGTTGCCAGAAATCTTTACTTTCTACTCGCTTCTCGCTACTTTGCTTTTCTGCTTTTTCCTTAGAATTGCGTCTCTCGTCCTTCGTCCGTCATCCTTCAGTCTTTTTTGCTACTTTCTACTCGCTACTTTGTTTATGCGTGAATAAATATCTCTCTGATAACTAAACTTGCCGCGCCCAAAGATACAGAATTATCTCCTAAGCGGGATGGGATTATCCTTACCATGCTGGCCGGCTCCTCAAAAGCAAGCCTTCTGACCATTCTCTTAATAGGCTCCAAGATAAGATCACCTGCTCGCTCCATACCGCCACCGAGTATAACAATCTCAGGGTTGAATAAGTTAATAAGATAGGCAATCCTCACACCAAGGTTAAGACCTGCTTTTTCAAGTATTTGCACACATTCAGCATCATTCTGCCTGGCTGCGTCAATAATTAACTCAACATCAATATTCTCTAGTTTATTTTGAGCAAGTTCCTTTAGTTTTAGACTCTTTCCGTTTTTAAAAGAAGCTATACCTGAATCCAGTATACCTAGATTAATGCTTCCCGGGCGGAAAAGGCCTAGTTCTTTAGTCAGGTCATCATCTTCGGCACTACCACCCACATTAAGCTGCATTTCACCCGCGCTGCCACCAGCTCCGGCATAAATCTCACCTTTGATTATAATACCGCAACCAACATCAGAAAACATATAAAGTACATTTTCTATTTCAGCATCAAGTCCAATCCTTTTTTCACCAAAAGCAGCAACTGTAGCGTCATTACCGACAAAAGTTGGTATGCCGAATTCTCTCTCAATCAAATTCTTGATTGAAATATAGCTGGCTGCTGTTTTACCGCGCTTCGGATCTGTATCTCTAACAGTCCCCGCCTTTGCATCAATAATACCTGAAATCCCAATACCTAATCCCTTTATCTTTTTTGCCTCAATCTGAGATTTTTCAATAACTTCATAAATCAATTCAATGGATTTACTGACAACATCTTCCATTGACTCTTTGGGACGCGGTTTTTTAACTTTTGTGATCATGTTCAAAGAAAGATCAGTCAAAACAGCAATAATATGTCTCGGGCCAATATCAATACCAATAACAAAACAATTTCTGGAATTCAATTCCACTAAGGTAGGTTTTCTGCCGCCGCTGGAAATATCCAAGCCTTTTTCAACAACCAGATCTTTTTTTATGTAGTTATTTACATAATTAGAAACAGTGACAATATTGTATTTAGTAATTCTCGATATCTCTGTTCTAGTCACAGGCCCGTAACGACGTATTACTTCAAGAATATCAAGATTTTTGCGCTCTCTGTCAGATAAAATCTGATCTTTAAACAATGCACTCTTCATATCTCTTCCTCCTTATAACAAGCAGATGATTTATGGTTACTTATTTTATAGACCTTTAGGCCGTCTGCGAATTTGACTTTTTCTGCATTTTAATTAAAGTCTTTTTAAAGCTAGCTATTTAATGCTTTTTAAATCTAGAAATATTATATCACTTTTAATTTTTTATGTCAAGAACTACAGGACTGCCTACAGGACTGCCCCAACTCCTAGATAGAAAACACTTTTCCTTTGCTTATCAACCAGATGGGGAAAATTGTATTTGCGGATTTTAAGGTTCTTTCAAGTTGGAAGAAAGAACCCGATTACACAGATTAAAACAAGATTACAACGATTAAAGCACACTAAGTATCATATCTGTAATCATGCTCTTGATGAGAATTTCAACAAGAGCTGCGGATAATCAAAGGCAATCATTTATGGGCTCACGCCCCTAGAATTCTGCAGCAATAATTAACCAACTTTTTCTCCCTTTAAGTGTTTATAAGCTTCCCTTCTATAATTCTATTTAGAAGTTAGAGAGACTTCAATAGGGTTAGCTTATCCGCCAGGTAGTTTTTCCGCCTTTGGTGTCTTCTATTATTATGCCAATATTCTGTAATTCATCACGAATACCATCAGCTGATTTAAAATCTCTATCTTTTTTATATTTTAGGCGAAGTGCTATTTTTTCCTCAATTTGCTCATCTGGCAGAGAACTTGTTTTTTGCTTTAAAAAAGTCAATTCAAAAATATTAGCGAGTTTCTTTATCTTTTCAAAAGCATCTCGCAACATCAAGTCTTTATATTCTTCATCACTTTCAAACAGTTTATTACACCTGCTAACCATATCAAATAATACAGCCAGCCCTTTCGGCATATTAAAATCATCATCCATGCTTTCAATAAATCGATTATAAAAAGCAAGCATTACTTCCTCTCCAGTACCGCCACTAATAACTTTTGTTACATCCTTGTTCCCATATTTCTTTTCTAATTTTTCCAGCAAAATTCTAATACGCTCATAAGCTTTCTTAGCCTCTTCCATCTTTTCCCAGGAAAAATCTATAGAGCTTGAATAATGCGCTTGCAGATAAAATATTTTCAAAATATCAGCCGGATATTTCTTAAGAACATCTTTTATCGTCACGAAATTACCCGCTGATTTAGCCATCTTTTGAGCATTTATGGTCAAAAGTCCGTGATGTATCCAGTAGTTTGCAAACTTTTTACCAGTCAGCGCCTCTGACTGCGCTTTTTCATTTTCATGATGAGGAAATATAAGGTCTCTGCCTCCTCCGTGGATATCCAATGTATCAACCCCCAGATATTCCCGGCTCATTACTGAACATTCTATATGCCAACCCGGCCTGCCTTTACCCCAGGGGCTGTCCCATGAAGGCTCTGCTTCTTTTACCTTTTTCCATAGAGCAAAATCAACCGGATCTTTTTTATCAGAATCGGCTTCAATCTTAACTGCCTCCTGCACTTCATCTAAAGAATTCCCCGACAAGCTTCCGTAATTATCAAGTTTTCTAGGAGAAAAATAAACATTTCCGTTTTTCTCATAGGCAAATCCTTTTTCTATAAGCTTAACTATATACGCTATTATTTCTTTAATGTTCTCTGTGGCTCTTGGCTCAATATCTGCCTTAGGCAATCCTAAAGCTTTAAGGTCGTCATAATAATCATCAATGTAAAAATTACGCACCTTATCAAAAGCTTCTATTAAGGATAGCTTGTCTCTTTTAGCCCAGTCCCTTGCCTTATTTATTATTTTATCATCTACATCAGTGATGTTTCTGACTAGCGTTATATCATATCCTCTAAATTTTAAGTATCTGCGCATAACCTGAAAAACATAAAGCGATCTCGCATGCCCGATATGACATGCATCATAAACAGTTACCCCGCAGGTATACATATTTACTTTTTCAGGAGGCTTACGATTAAACTCCTCTTTTTTAGATGTTTGCGAATTATAGATCTTTATCGTCATAAAATTATCTTTCTTGTGATGCTTTTTCGTCCTTCTTCCTTCAAGATTTGGTCTTTTCCCCAATCCCCACACCCTAAACCCTGTATTTTCTAATCCCTGTTTTTGAGTTCTTCTATTTTTTTCTCCAGCTCTTCAATCCGCTGCATTACAGGGTCAAATACATGGATATGATCAAGCTCTATTTCGATCTTTTTCCCGTCCTGCTTGGTTATTCTTCCGGGCACGCCTACAACTGTAGAATTAGGCGCTACATCCTTTAAGACCACCGCGTTTGCTCCCACATAAGAGTTATCTCCTACGCAAATATTGCCCAGTATTTTTGCTCCGGCGCCGATCACTACATTATTGCCGATATTGGGATGTCTTTTCCCTCTTTCTTTTCCCGTACCGCCAAGCGTTACGCCTTGATATAAAGTAACATTGTCACCAATAATAGTCGTCTCCCCGATAACGACCCCCATGCCATGATCTATAAATAATCCTTCTCCAATAAATGCCGCGGGATGGATTTCAATGCCGGTTAACCAGCGGTTAAATTGTGAAATCCAGCGGGGAATAAAAGGGATATTAATCCGTAATAAGAAGCGTGCTATTCGGTGCAAAATGAGAGCATGCAACCCCGCGTAAGTGAAAAGAATTTCTAATATATTTGTCGCCGAAGGATCACGATTCTTAGTAGATGTTATCTCATCTTTAAAAATAAGCGCAATACCAAAAATAAAAACAACAAAAGTAAAAATGAATATAATCACCGTACCCATAATCACGCACCCCTTTCTTCAAATTTTGAGATTTATTTAATTTACGATTAAATCCTGGGTATTTCAAGCAGTACTATCGCTGCTGCTGCAATCGCCTTATTTTGACCAATTGAATCAAGCTCTTCATTTGTCTTTGCTTTTATATTTACAATATCCCGCGCAATACCAAGCACCTTGCTTATCATTTCCTTTATCTGTGTCTTAAAGGGAGAAATTTTAATACTTTGAGCAAATATAATACAATCTATATTTTGTATCTTATACCCCTTTTTCCTTACCATATTATCTGTTTTGGCTAGAAGGATTTTACTGTCTATATTCTTATATTGAGGATCCGTATCAGGAAAGTGATCTCCGATATCTCCGCAACCGGCGGCCCCAAGCAAGGCATCGCATACAGCATGCAATAGAACATCAGCGTCAGAATGACCCAGCAAAGCATATTCGCACTTAATATCTATCCCTCCAAGTAAAAGCTTGTCTCCTTTTATTAACTGATGAATATCATACCCATAACCTACGCGCATAATAATTACTCCCTTTTTGAAGAACACAGAAAACAGATAACAGAAAACAGATAAATAAAAATTTTTCTGTGCTCTGTCCGCTGACTTCTGTCATCGGGTTTTTAATATTGCCCTTGCTATCTTGAGATCCTCTGGATTTGTAATCTTGATGTTTCTATTAGTTCCGAGAACAATCTTGACTTTTTGTCCTATTTTCTCAACTAGACTAGCATCATCAAACGCCCCGGCTTTTTTATCTCTAAAACTCTCGTAGGCACAACGAATAAGCTTATAAGCAAAAACCTGCGGGGTCTGCACTTGCCACAAACTGTTACGGTCTAAGGTAGACAGAACTCTCAGTTTCTTATCCACCTGTTTTATGGTTGAAGAACATGGAACACCACAGATAACTGCTTTATGTTTTATAGCCGCACTAAAGCATCTATCGATAAGCTCCCCACTAAGAAAAGGGCGCGCGCCATCATGAATAAGAACATAATCAGTATCATCATCTAGCGCCATCAGCCCATTATACACAGAGGCGCTGCGCGTAGCACCACCAGCAACAACTGCCTTCACCTTTTTAAAATTAAACTTTTTTACTAAATTTTCAGTACGCTTGAGATTGGCTTTTTCGCTAAGCACAATGATATCATTAATTTTTTTAGATCTTTCTAAGGTCTTTAAGCAATACCATAAAAGCGGTTTATTATTTAAGCTTATATACGGTTTTGCTGTCTTGGATTTAAGCCTGACTCCTGTCCCCGCAGCAGGGACTATAGCACTCAGTTTTTTCATTTCAAAATCCCATTAATTCTATCCGCTTTTCTTGCCGGTTTGACCGGAGTTACTACCTTCATATTTACCAAATATCATCCTGCCTGCTGATGTCTGAAGCACACTGGTTACGGCGATAGAAAGAGTCTGTCCGATAAGCCTCCTGGCTTCTTCAACAACAACCATCGTTCCGTCATCAAGATAGGCAATGCCTTGATTGAATTCCTTGCCCTCTTTTACAATCTTTACTTCCATTTCTTCACCAGGCAAAACAACAGGTTTCAAAGCATTAGATAGTTCATTTATGTTTAAGACTGTAACCCCCTCAAGCTCCGCTACTTTATTCAAGTTATAATCATTGGTGAAAACTTTTCCATCAAGAACTTTAGCCATTTTTACCAGTTTGGCATCGACCTCAGTTATTTCCGGAAAATCTTCATCATGTATTTTAACCACAACCCCTTCAAGTTTCTTGATCCTATTTAAAATATCCAGCCCTCTTCGACCGCGATTTCTTTTTAACGCATCGGATGAGTCAGCAATCTGCTGCAATTCCTTTAAAACAAAACGGGGAATTATTAAACGTCCTTCGATAAATTTAGTCTGACAAAGATCAATTATCCTCCCATCAATAATAACACTAGTATCGAGTAGAATATTCTGCTGCACCTGATCATGACGCGTGAATTTAACATAAGGAATAATTAAATTAAATTCATCCCTGCCGCGTATGGCAACTATCATCCCCAGATAGCATAATATCAAACTAAAAATTACACGAGTAGTTCTTGCTGTAGCTTCATCAACAGGCAGAAGCATTACCGCATCGGTCAATAACTTTGCCGCTAAAAGCCCAAAGATCAGACCAAAAACAGCGCTTGATAGGCCCCGCACAGAAATACGCCTCAATCCCCTTTCAACAGCAATAATCGTAACGCTTACAAAAAAACCTATGCCTAATCCCACTAAAGCTGTATTAGACTCAGGTGTTCCAAGTAAAGCCCCGAGCTGATATCCTACTAACATACTTATAAGAGCAAAAAACGCACGAACAAAAAATATAGTCATCTTAAGTCACTTCCTTCCTAAATTATGATTAATAATAATCACACAGAGCAAATTTTCCTGAATATCGGATTTCAGGAATTACACTGATCTTCTCAATAAAAGCAAATCCGCTCTTAAATTGAGCAAAAATATAGATAATCTCTGTGCAACCTGTGTAACTCAAATAATTCACCCTATTGTCTACTGCAGACACATATCTTCGCCGCATCTGCCGCGTTACTCCTTCAGGGTCCTCGACGTATCGCAGGGGGCTCTTCAGCAGCAAGCTTCGTGTCTTCGCAACGACACCATGATGAAATACTCAAGTTTGAACCAGTGTAAAAATGTTACAGTTTACATATACTTTTCTAAGATAATATCCATTGCCTCTTTTACAGTAGAAACACCGATAATCTCTATCTTACTTTTTTTTGACATTCCCCCCAAAGTCTTTAAATTATTCGCAGGCATTATCACCCGCTTAAAACCCATCTTTTCAACTTCTTTAATTCGTAAATCAACCTTAGTTACAGCTCTGATTTCACCGCCCAGCCCCACTTCCCCAAATATCACATCAGTGCTTAAAAGCGGCTTTTCTCTAAAGCTTGAAAAAATAGCCGCGACAGCAGCTAGATCAGCCGCTGGTTCAACAATTTTAACACCTCCGGCAACATTGAGAAATACATCCTGGCTCTGAAGCGGACACTGCGCGCGCTTTTCCAAAACAGCGATCAATAAAGCCGCTCGGTTAAGATCAATACCTGTCGCGCGCCGCCGGGGCAAGCCAAAATTAGTCGGGCTAACCAATGCCTGAATTTCAACTAAAAGAGGCCTTGTTCCTTCCATAGTCGCAACCACTGCAGATCCCGAAGTATGCTCTTGGCGCTGAGTCAAAAACATTACAGATGGATTTTCTACTTCCTTAAGGCCGCCTGAAGTCATCTCAAAAATGCCGATCTCATTTGTCGAGCCAAAGCGATTTTTAACTGCCCTCAAAATCCTGAAATTCGTATGTGTTTCACCTTCAAAATATAAAACAGTATCAACCAAGTGCTCAAGAACACGAGGCCCGGCAAGTGACCCGTCTTTTGTAACATGACCTACTAAGAAAACAGCTATTCCTGATTTTTTAGCAAGTATAGTCAATCTTGAAGCACATTCTCTTACCTGAGAAACACTGCCCGATGCGCTTGTTATATCATCGGTATAAAGAACTTGTATTGAATCAGCTATAATCACATCAGGCATGATCTTCTTTATATGCTCAAAAATAATATCAAGGTTTGTCTCACAGACAATATAAAGATCATCTTCAACAGCATTCAAACGCTCAGCCCGCAATTTAGTCTGCTGAGCAGATTCTTCCGCGCTTATATATAATATTTTTTTATTTTTTTTTCTCAACGCCGCGCAAACCTGCAAAAGTAATGTAGATTTTCCAATCCCTGGCGCTCCACCAAATAAAACCACCGATCCTTCTACAACTCCTCCGCCTAAAACATGGTCCAATTCCGATATGTCAGTTTTTACTCTCAGGTTGTTTTCAACCTTCACATCACCTAAACGTTCAGGTCTTGAAAGCACATTAAGCGCAAATCGTCGAGTGTTTTCATTTTTTTTCCGATTAACTTCCTCTACTAGTGAATTCCAAGTACTGCATTCAGGACAGCGGCCTATCCATTTAGCAGTTGCATAGCCGCATTCCTGACATATAAATTCGGTTTTTGTCTTCATTATTTATTAAAAAAAAAGCCGCGGTTAGGTTTTCCCTCTTCACCGTTTTTACTCCTGCTCTTTTTTTCCTTTGGTGCTTTCTGGAATATCTTCCAAGGATGCAGTTTTAAATCTTTTATTAAATCATTAAGAGAAAGGTTTAAATCAGTTATAGTCTTGTCTAGCTTTTCATTTAGGTTGACAATCATTGCTTCGGTTTCATTATAAATCGAATCATCGTTCATCAGCTTTCCAAGTGTTCCCTTGCCGTTTTTCACATTTTGCACAGCAACATTTAGAACTTCCGTAGTCTCTCTTAAGTTCTCTGTGGCCACTCTCATATTATAGAAACTCTCTCTTAAAGAATCCCGTACTGTCTGGTCACCCACAATATCCACAAGCGACTCTGTAAGCTTCTCAAGCTGAACCGGATTATTTCCAATAATGAAATCTCCGTCTCGCAAGAAATTTTCTCGGTCTTCACCTGGAACAATCTCTATATACTTTTCGCCTAAAATCCCCAGCGTATTGATATAAGCCACAGAATCACTCGGGATTTTAACGCTGTTTTTAAGCACAAGGTGCAGCTGGACTTTGGTTTTTTTCTTATCAGTGTCATAAAAAATCGTTACGTCTTTAACCCCGCCAACAGATACTCCCGCAACATGAACAGGCGCGTCTTTAGACACACCGTTGACAAAATCAAAGATAACATTTATTTTTTGTATATCTCTATTAAAAATATTGATCCCGCCTATCTGAAAAACCATTATAGATAAAGCTACAATTGCAACTATAACAAAAAGCCCTACTTTAAATTCGATGCTAACGCCTTTCATCTTATCTCCCCCATTTAATCAAATCTATAAAAAAGAAACTATAAACACCGTTAGAAAAACTTAGTTCTCTTACCCAGTTATGAAAAAGATTTTTTAACGGAGTAAATAAAGCGTACATAATATTGAATCATTCTTAATTATTTGTAAGTTATTAAAACAAGTTAAACATGCCCCATGCAATCAGGTTCTTTAGTTCAACTTAAACAAGAAAGAATCTAATATTTTTATTTATTAGAATTTTTCTGTCCATTACGATTATCGGTTATCGGCCCATGAGCCGCTCCTGTTATAAACTGTTTAACAATTGGATCAGTGGTATTTCTAATCTCATCCGGTGTCCCTTGAGCAATTATTTTCCCGTCATAAAGCATTGCTATTCTCGTGCCTACCTTATATACAGAGGTCATATCATGAGTAACCACTATAGAGGTTACCTTTAACCGCTCCCTCAAGCGGATGATCAATTCATTAATCATGTCCGCCATAATTGGATCAAGTCCGGTTGTCGGCTCATCATAAAGAATGATCCGCGGATTATTACATATTGCCCTGGCCAGCCCCACTCTTTTTTTCATGCCGCCGCTAAGTTCCGCCGGTTTCTTATCTAAAATGTCGCCGAGATCAACGCTTTCTAAAGACTGAACAACTCTCTGTCTGATTTCATCTTCTGTTTTATTCGTATGCTCCCGCAGAGCAAAACCAACATTCTCAAACACATCAAGTGAATCAAAAAGCGCGGCTCCCTGAAAAAGCATGCCGAATTTCATACGCAAGTTAACAAGATCTTTTCCCTTTAATTTAGATATATGCTGAGAATCAACAAAAACTTCTCCCTGATCAGGATTTAGAATTCCGATAATATGTTTAAGTAAAACACTTTTACCGCAGCCGGAGCGGCCGATAATAACCAGCGTTTCACCTTCTCTTATTTCTAGGTTCAGTCCTTTTAGAACCTTCATGCCCTCAAATTCTTTATGTAGGTTTTTTATTGTAATCATCTTTTATTCCAATTTTTAAAATTAAACTCTGAATACTCTATATACCCAGCCCTAATACAAACATTAGAGCTGGATTTAATTCGGCTAAAACATAAAATAAAACAATGCGGTAAAAAAGCAGTCAAAAGCAATAACTAGAATGCAGGCAGTAGCAACAGACATTGTTGTTGCTTTTCCTACTCCCTCAGCGCCGCCTTTTGTCCTTAAACCCTCATAACAAGCCACAATGGAAATAATTGCCGCAAATATCAAAGATTTTAAAAGCCCGCTAAATATATCTTTATACACAAGCGCATCAAATGTCTTTTTAATATACAAATATGGAGGTATATGAAGTTTAGTAACCCCTACGACAAATCCGCCCAAGATACCAACAAAATCAGCATATATTGTTAATAGCGGCAGCATAATGCACAATGCTAAGAACCGCGGTACTACAAGATATTTAATTGGATTAGTAGCCAAAGTCTCTAATGCGTCAACCTGTTCAGTTACCTTCATTGTCCCGACTTCAGCCGTAATCGATGATCCTACCCGAGCAGCAACAACTAGCGCGGTAAAAACAGGACCGAGTTCTCTTGTCATAGATAGGCTTACTAATGATGCAATATAAATTTCCGCGGACATTTGCCTCATAGTATAAGCACTCTGAAAAGCCAACACAATGCCGGCAAAAAACGCCGTCAAGAAAACGATCATCACGCTGTCTACACCTGTTTTTTTCATCTGCTCAAGAAGCTGGCCCTTTTTAAGTGGGGGAACAAATATCCAGCCAATTGTACGTACAAGCAAAACACTCACTCCTCCTACATATTCCAGGAATTCCTTGATTCTTGCTCTCATACTAAATGTATACGTACTCATAACCGCTTTACCTCAATTTTTGATCAAGATGAAAAAGTCAGTTCTTCTTTCTTTTGATCTGCAGATATTTTAATCGGCTTTGTCTTCTCGACACGGCCTGCCAGGATTTCCTCAGCCAAAGGATTCTCCAAAAATCTTTGAATAGTTCGTTTTAAAGGCCTTGCACCGAAATTCTGGTCGAAACCCTTTGTGATCAGCAGATCTTTAGCTTTTTGGTCCAGCTCTATGGCTACTTCCTGATCACTCAATCGTGAAATCACCTCGTGTATTTCAATCTCTATTATCTTATAAAGATCATCTTTGGTCAAAGGTCTAAATACTATTGCATCATCAACTCGATTTAGGAATTCCGGCTTAAAAGCCTTCTTCACCTCTTCCATTAATTTATCTTTCATTGATTTATAATTCATCTCGGATTCCTGAGAAGTAAAACCAATTGCCCCCTGCTTTCTAAGCAGATCTGCACCAATATTACTGGTCATAATCAATACTGTATTTCGAAAGTCAATTTTTCTGCCCAGACTGTCTGTTAAACGGCCTTCTTCTAAAACCTGTAAAAGCAGATTAAAAACATCAGGATGCGCTTTTTCGATCTCATCAAGCAGAATAACAGAATAAGGTTTTCTCCTCACTTTTTCTGTTAATTGCCCCCCCTCCTCATATCCAACATATCCTGGAGGTGCTCCGACTAAGCGGGTAACATTAAATTTTTCCATATATTCTGACATGTCTATTTGAATTATTGAATCTAGATCTCCAAACATAAAATTAGCCAGTGCCTTTCCCAAAAGTGTCTTTCCTACTCCAGTCGGGCCCAGAAATATAAACGAACCTATTGGTCGTTTCGGGTCTTTTAGTCCAGCCCGCGATCTGCGAACAGCATGCGTAATAGCCTTTATTGCCTCATCCTGCCCGACAACTGTCTTATGCAGCTCTTCTTCCATTTTTAGAAGTTTTTCGCTTTCTTTTTCTTCCAAACGAGCAATAGGAACTCCTGTCATTTGGGAAATTATTTCCGCAATATCTTCTTCTTGAACTTCAACGCTCATCTCCATATTGCTTTCTTTCCAGCTGCGCCTTATCTTATCAAGCTCACTGCGGGATTCACGCTCGTTATCACGGTATGATGCTGCCTTTTCAAAGTCCTGAGCCTTTACAGCTGCTTCCTTTTCTTTTCTTAATTCCTCTATTTTATTTTCCATATCTTTCAAATCCGGAGGAGCTGTCATAGCTGCAAGCCTTGCCTTAGCCCCAGCTTCATCAATAATATCTACTGCCTTATCAGGCAGGAACCTGCCGCTTATATACCGCTCTGATAATTTAGCCGCAGCAATAAGGGCCACATCTGAATACTTAACTCTATGATGAGCTTCATATCTATCTCTTAAGCCCTTTAATATTTCTACTGTTTCCGATATAGACGGCGGATCAACGATTATAGTCTGGAAACGTCTTTCAAGAGCAGCATCCTTTTCAATATATTTACGATATTCATCAATTGTAGTAGCTCCGATACACTGTATCTCACCACGCGCCAATGCTGGTTTTAAAATATTGGAAGCATCTATCGCTCCCTCTGCGCCGCCAGCTCCAACAAGTGTATGCAGCTCATCAATAAAGATCATTACATTTTCAGAACGCTTTATCTCATCCATAACCGCTTTAATACGCTCTTCAAATTGACCTCTATACTTTGTACCCGCGACCATTAAAGCCAGATCAAGTACAACCACTCTTTTATCACGCAATATCTCAGGAACATCCCCAACAACAATTTTCTGCGCCAGACCTTCAACGATTGCTGTTTTTCCTACACCGGCCTCACCGAGCAGCACAGGATTATTTTTAGTTCTCCGGCTAAGAATACGAATAACCCGCTCAATTTCCATCGCTCTGCCAATGACCGGATCAAGTTTCCCGTCTTTGGCTAATTTATTAAGATCTCGGCCAAAAGCATCCAAGGCTGGTGTTTTTGCTTTCGATGCGACTGCGCCGGGTGCTTGAGCAGAATCATAATTCACTGATGTAGTCCCCAGTAATTCCATGATCTCTTTGCGAACTTTATTTAGATCAAGGCCAAGATTTAATAAAACTTGGGAAGCCACCCCTTCATTTTCACGAATAAGCCCGAGCAAAAGATGCTCAGTGCCTATATAATTATGGCCCAAACTTCTAGCTTCATCCATAGCCAATTCAATTACCTTTTTTGCTTTAGGAGTAAACGGTATATCTCCACTGGTTACAGTACTTGGGCCCGGCTGAACTAGTTTTTCTGTCTCAAGTCTTATCATATCCAGATTGAGTCCCAGGTTCTGTAAAACTGCAGAGGCAACGCCCTCCCCTTCTTTAATTAATCCAAGCAGTATATGTTCGGTACCAATATAATCATGATTAAATCTCTTGGATTCTTCTTTTGCCAGTAGAATTACTTTTCTTGCTCTTTCTGTAAATCTGTCAAACATGTAAATCCCCCTTTAATGAACATATAATTTACGTAAGACGTAAATTATAGGCCTTTAGGCCGTATGTGAATTAAACCCCGCTCTCTAAGCCATTAAAGAGCGTATCTTGCGATTCATTTATTACGCGATCCTTTAACTCCCATTTCCCCCTACAGACAAACTAATAGCGGCTGGGTAAAGCCGGTTATTATAATTTAGCTCATTTTATAACTCGCTAAATTATAAACTCCTTTACTTAATTCTCTCTCTAATCAATTGTGCACGCTTAATATCACGCTGATAAGCTGTAAGCGCTTTAGCTTCCAATTTTTGTAAATGTGCCGGTTGTGTTAAAATAAAAAGCTCATTAATTATTTCTCGGGCTAATCCTTTTATCAATCCAAGCTCAAAGCCTAATCTGACATTAGAAAGAAGCTCAATAGTTTCCACGCTCGTTATAATACGCGCATTTTTTAATACTCCATAAGCACGCCAGACCTGGTCTTCAAGTTTACTCTTATCCTTAGTTATTAGAACCTTACGCGCATTTTGCTCATATTCCAGGACTTGATTGAGTATCCGTGTTATGTTATCTATGATTTCATGTTCGCTTCTTCCTAAGGAAACCTGGTTAGATATTTGGAAAAAGTTTCCTGTTGCCTCAGTGCCCTCTCCAAATAATCCTCTCACCGTCAATCCCAGCTTAACTATTGCTTGCACAACACGGTTTATCTGATTTGTCAGAACAAGTGCCGGCAGATGGAGCATTACAGAAGCACGCATTCCCGTGCCCGTATTTGTCGGACAAGCAGTTAGATACCCTAATTTTGCTGAAAAAGCAATATTCAGTTTCTTTTCAAGCCGATTGTCAATATTTTCAATCTTATTCCAGCATTCCTCAAGCGCAAAACCAGGCAGCAATACCTGAATTCGCATATGATCTTCTTCATTAATCATTATTGAGATAGATTCATCGGAACTTATCGCGACAGCACGGCCTTCCTTTTTGGCGATCAACTCCCTGCTTATTAAATGCCGTTCAACCATCAACTGCTTGTCAACATTCGTTACGTCTTTGATCTTTAATAAAAGCCCTCCGTTTTTTATCTCCTCGATTTCTTTGAGAGCAGGCTCAATTATAGCAAACGCCCCCTCCAGCTGAGCATCAGTTGCCCAATTTGAAAATATCATCTTTTCAATATTGCGAGCCAACCGCACACGACTGGAAATAACAATCTCAGAATGCGGACCAGTACCTTTAAGCCAACCGCTGGTTTGTTTAAGAAGGTCATCAAGTTTCATTACGAGCTCTCCTCTTCTAGTTTTTTGATCGTATCTCTTAATTTTGCCGCTTCTTCAAACGCTTCATTATGTATTGCCTTTTGAAGCTTAAGATGAAAATTCTGTAATTTCTTTTTAAGCTGAAATCCCTCGTCATCATGCTCAAGTCCTTTACCTAAATGCTGAACAGAACCGTGCACTTTCTTAAGCAAAGGCCCCAAACTTTCTTTAAATGTTTCATAGCACTGGCTACAGCCCAGTCTTCCTATTTTGCGAAAATCATCATAAGTCATTTTACAATTTCCACACTTAATCACAGTTTTTTTTCCGCTAACAACAGGGGCGCCAAAATCAACGAGTCCCGCCAAAAGATCCTGCAGCCCGAAAGGCTGCCCCATTCCGGCGATCCCCTTATCTTTAGCGCATACTTCGCAAAGATGCAGCTCAGTCATCTTATCATTAATGATCTCTGTTAGATGCACGGTTGCTTGTTTTCCGCATAATTGACATTTCATATAAAAACCTCCTGATAAACCGCTTAT
>JAGLQQ010000126.1 GCA_023136735.1 Candidatus Omnitrophota bacterium
AGCTATGAGCCATCAGCTATTAGTTATAACTTTATACTTTATATTTAACCCCTTCCTTGCGAGTTATTTCATTGAATTCTTTTAATAATTGCAGAGTGATTTTCCCTGGCTTTCCATTGCCGATCTTACGACTATCTACTTTTACTACTGGAATTACCTCAGCAGCCGTTCCGGTTAAAAACAATTCATCCGCGTTGAAAATCTCATGGCGAGTTAAAATATTTTCATGCGTTTGAATTTTGGCTCCTTTTGCGACCGCAATTACTGCATCACGGGTAATCCCTCGCAATGTTCCCATGCTTTGGGGAGGCGTATACAATTGTTTATTTTTGATCATAAATATATTGTCACCTGTGCATTCAGCAACAAACCCCATAGAATTAAGCATGATTGCTTCCTGGTATCCCGAATTAATCGCTTCTATCTTTGCCATAATGTTATTTAAATAATTTAAGGATTTTATTTGCGGATCAACAGCACTCGAAAGATTACGCACGGTCGGAACCGTAATAATTTCTAGCCCTTTTTGGTAAAGCTCTTTAGGATATAACACAATGTTATCTGTAATAATTATAATTGATGCTTTTTTACATTTTCTTGGATCAAGCCCTAAATCTCCAACCCCTCTTGTGATTAAAACTCTAATATAGGCATCTTTTAATTTATTTGCTTTAAGCGTATTAATAACTGCTTTTGTCATTTGTGCTTTGCTCATAGGAATATCGAGCATTATTGTATGCGCGCTTTCATAAAGTCTGTCTATATGTTCTTTAAGTTTAAACACAAGCGATTTATAAGAACGGATCCCTTCAAACACACCATCACCATAAAGAAGCCCATGATCAAATACAGATATTTTTGCCTTATCTTTTTCTACTAATTTCCCATCGATATAAACCTTCAGTGACATATTCCCTCCTGTCTTGCACTGCAATAGTTTTGTGCTTTTATTTTTAATCATCTGCGTTTATTTGTCACGGTAGGGGTCAAGAACCTCCCCTATTTGTCTTTTTAACACGCAACTCGTTAACTTCTCTTTTTACTTGAAGTCGAGTCCTTCGTCCCAGCAAAGCAGTCGTCCCTCGGACTTAGGTGTTTCTAATCGCTGATTATCCCATCTTTAATAAAAAGCATACGCGTTGAAATATCCGCGATTTCTTTTGAATGAGTAGCTATTATTATAGTATGCCCCTCAAACTTATTCAGATCCCTCAAAAGCTGACAAATATTTTCCCCGGTTTTAGAATCCAAATTCCCAGTAGGCTCATCACAAAAAAGCACCCGAGGTGAATTGATCAAGGATCTGGCAATAGCAACCCTTTGCTGCTCTCCTCCTGAGAGTGCGCTAGGATTATGTGCCGTCCTATCCTTTAATCCAACTTTCTTCAACAACTCAAAAGCCCTTGGCTTTATTTCAGAAAAACGCTCCCCTTTGATCAGCGCCGGAAGCATAACATTCTCCAAAGCACTGAACTCAGGCAATAAATGATAGAACTGAAAAACAAAACCAATATCGCGATTGCGAATAAGAGCCCTATCTTTATCTCCTATTGTATAAAGATTTCGCCCATTTAGCAATACTTCTCCCTCAGATGGATTGTCTAAGCCGCTCAATAAATGCAACAGAGTAGACTTTCCAGCTCCGGATGCCCCAAGAAAGCTCAGAAATTCACTCCTTTTTACATTTAAATTTATCCCATTTAGTACATGAAGCTCAGCTTCCTGAGTTTTATAATATTTATGTAATCCTTTTGCCTGTATTATCATTCGTAACGTAATGCCTCTACCGTATTAAGTCTTGATGCCTGATATGCCGGATAAAAAGTAGCAAGCAGCGTAATGCACATTGCAGCAGCTACTATAGATATCACTTCAACCGACTGAATCCTGACCGGCAATGTATTGATATAATATACATCCTCCGGTAATGATATGAATTTATAAGTCTTCAGAATATACGCCATGAACAACCCACCAATAGTTCCAAGGATTGTTCCAATCAAGCCAACTGACAGGCCGACAATAGTAAAAATCAGCTTTATACTCCCAGCGGATGCCCCAATTGCCTTGAGTATTCCAATATCCTTTGTCTTGTCCATAACCAACATAATCAAAGTGCTGATGATATTCAGCGACGCAACCATAACGATCAATGCCAAAATTATAAACATTGCCGTCTTTTCAAGTTTTAAGGCATTAAACAGATTTCTGTTTAAATCCATCCAAGTACGCGTAAAGTAAGGAAATCCTAATTTTTTTTGTATCTGCTTTTTTACCGACTCAGCAGTATTAATATCTTTGATTTTAATACTGATACCGCTCACCAAGATCGGATTATCAGTAAACACTTTCGCCTTTTCAATAGAGATAAAAACCACTCCTGCATCATAATCATACATTTCACTTGAAAAAATTCCTGTAACTGAAAATATATTCTCTCTTACCTTGGTAAGCTTGTTTTTTTTCAGTTTGCCGGCTGAGATTAAGTTAATCTGATCCCCCACTCTAAGTAAGAGCTTATCAGCCAGTATTTTACCAATAATAATATTATTACCGCTTTTCAGATCAAGCTTTCCCTTTTTTATAAATTTGTCTACCTGAGTAACTTTGCCTTCCAGTCCCTCATCAACTCCTCGAACAACAACAGAAACCATTTGCTCCTGCACAAGAAGCAATCCCTGAGTAGTAACAAAAGGAGCACAGGCAACAACTCCATCAACTTCTTTTAGGCTTTCAATAACAGGAGCCGCATCATCAAGTCCCCCGAGCTTATCCACCAGAATATGGCTGCTTGTACCGACAATCCGATTCCGCAGCTCATAATCAAAACCGCTCATTACACCTATTACAATAATCAAGGTTGCCACACCAGTGGCAATACCTATCACAGAGATCAAGCTTATGAGTGAAATAAACCTTTCTTTACTACGGCTAAAAAGATATTTACATGCTATTTTAAATTCAAAAGACATATTATTAAAATCCTAAAATAGGAATAATTACTAATGACTAATTACCAGAAGTTGACAACAAATCACAGAAAACAGAACACAAACAAAAAGCAATAACAAAATTTTTTGCACAAAATTATTCTATGCAGGAATCACTATCACATAAACTCTGCTCTTGATCCACAACACAGTCTTGAATCTCTGCTTTAAGCTGCGGAAAAAGTATTACATCTTTTATTGAAGACTGGTTTGTAAAAAGCATTACAAGTCTATCAATACCAATTCCTAATCCGCCTGCAGGCGGCATACCATACTCAAGCGCCTCAACAAAACTCTCGTCAATATTTGGGCAGCATTCATCTTTGGCCTGCGCCAAAAAGCGTTCTCTTTGTTCCCTGGGATCATTAAGTTCAGAATAAGCATTGGCGACTTCCATTCCTCCCATAAAAAGTTCAAAACGCTCACTTATCAACGGGTCGTCTTTTTTCTTCTTTGCCAAAGGGCAAAGCTCTGTATACATATCGGTAATAAAAACCGGATGATTAGTCTCAAGTTTTTCTTCAATTAAATCACTGACAAGATTAAGTATAAAAGTCCGGCTGATCTTCCCCTCTTTTAGTTCCATTTTTACGCCCTTTTTCTTAAGCTTTTCGAGCCACACTTCTTCAGCATCATCCGGATTAATATCAAAATTATCCCGCATAAGCTGGGCAAAAGAAATCTCTTCCCAATTGCTCAAATCTATAGTCTGAGTTCCAAAGACAAGTTCTTTTTTTTCCAAAACCTCAGCAATGTGCATAATAATTCCCTTTACAAGGCTCATCATATCTTTATAGTCTGCATAGGCAGTATATACTTCAAGCATGGTAAACTCAGGGTTATGCTTTGTGGAAAGCCCCTCATTACGAAAACTACGGTTTATCTCGTAAACCCTTTCCATATCCCCTACAAGCAATTTTTTAAGATACAATTCAGGAGCAATCCGCAAAAACAAGTCCATATTCAAAGCTTCAAGATGTGTTTTAAACGGCTTTCCCGCGGCTCCGCCTGCCATGGAATGCATCATAGGGGTTTCAACTTCCAAATAATCTTGATTATCTAGAAACTTACGAATTTCCCTAATTATTCGGCTTCTTGTAAAAAAAACATTTTTAATTTCCTCGTTTGAAATTAAATCTAGATAGCGCTTGCGGTATCTAAGTTCAACATCTTTTAGCCCATGCCATTTTTCAGGCAAGGAACGCATGCTTTTTGAAAGCAATTCCACTTTATGGGCAAGAACAGTTACTTCATTTGTTCGCGTCAAAAATAGCTCTCCGTTCAAACCTATAATATCTCCCACATCAAGCTTTTTAAGCACAGCAAATATATCTTCCCCAATAGTATCTTTTTTAATATAAAACTGAACTTTTCCGCTATTATCTTTAATATCACCGAATATGCTTTTACCGTGTGCCCTGAGAGCCACTATCCTTCCGGCCGTACATACCGAGAGTTTTTCCTTAAAATTTTCTTTTATCCATAACGCAGTATGCGTTTTTGGAAAATGCCCGCCATAAAGGCAGATACCTTCATTTTTTAAATCCTCAAGTTTTTTTATTCGCTGCTGCATTAGCTCATCGATCATTATGGAATCCTCTTTCTTTAGGAATCAAATTTAACAATTAAAGCCAATTCTAGTATTAGCTCAGACAAG
This sequence comes from Candidatus Omnitrophota bacterium, assembly GCA_023136735.1. Taxonomy (GTDB): domain Bacteria; phylum Omnitrophota; class Gorgyraeia; order B26-G9; family B26-G9; genus JAGLQQ01. The sequence continues at coordinate 4,648 of JAGLQQ010000126.1, forward strand.
TATTTAAATGCCTATTATTGCACAACCTCATGAATCCTTTAACATATGTTGAATCAATGAGTTGGGTGATTTTTAGGATTCATTTATTAATTCCATAATTATATAACTAATAAATTACTGTGTCAAGGGAAATGGCGAGTAAACTAGTCCTGAGAAAGCAGATAGCTATAAGTTATTAGGCGCTAGCTATTTTATCCTATCACGTTTATTATTAAGATGTTAGAATATTTATGATTATTTTGGAATTTGCTTTTTCTATTGTTTAATGCTATACTTAAATATAAAATTAGTTTCAATATTATCTTTAAATTTGGAAACAAGTTAGAGATAATTTTTTTTGCAGTTTTCTTTAATGCTTTTAAAAAGATAGAGTTAAATAATGACTTGCACTCATTGGCCTCAAATATTATATGACATCGACGGAAATCTTCTAGTTAAAACTGACCAAGAGATTTCCGAAAAAGTTATTGAAGTAGTGATCAAACAAAACCAGACAACATCTTCTCAGGTTCTCCTTGCTCAAACAGAAATTATCAACGATATCGTTCAAAGGATAAATTCCGGAATATATAAAGTAATGTTTTCCGACAAAGCTAACTCCGAGAGAATTATTGCTATAATAAGGGAAATATCATTTGCTGAATTAATAATCCGAGAGCTTGAAAATCTAAAAATTCATCTACCCGACACTTATCATCACATATTAATAGTCGCGGCACTTTCTATTAAAATATGCCTTGATTTAAACACAGAGGATTCTGTTCCGCACCAGATAGCAAAAATCGGACTTGTCCATGATATCGGAAAATCTAGACTTCCTGTTAATATTATTGAAAAGGCCAAACCACTAACGCAGGCTGAATTCAAAATCATTCAAACTCATCCATGGATAGATCACTTACTTGTATCGCGCTACCTTAATACGACAAAATCATTTATTGCAAAAGCAGCACTGTGCCATCATGAAAGACTTGACGGCAGTGGCTATCCACTTGGTATAGCTGAGATCAGCAACTCTGTACAGACAATTATCCCTTGCGACATTTTTGATGCACTCATAAGCCACCGGCCTTACCGCAGCGAACCTTTTACAATCAGAGCTGCTTTGGATCTTTTAGTAGAGGAATCAAAAAGAGGAAAGATAAGCAAAAAGCTTGTGAATTGTATGATTAGTTACTCAAGAAAAGATAAACCGCATTATAAAGATGTTAAGGTTTCACAGATAAACCGCGATGACCCACCTAAAATAAACTACTATGGAATTAGAGAGGAATAAGAAGACAATACTAATGTCCTTTTCTGTGTTCCTACTTTAATATTGTCGTTCCCCCAGATTGATTAACATATTGAATACTCAAAATAGCGTCTTGATGAGAACTCCTTAATCTTAACTCGCAATTACCATCGGAATAAACACGCGTAAAGCACCCATCGGGTTCTGATTCGACATAGCCAAGAACAAATCCATGGCTTTTCAACTTATGTATCAACATAGACGTCTGATCCGTTAAGATATTAATTGATTTTAGAATATAATCTTTAACATCGAAATTTGACAAAGAATTTATATTGTTTTTTTGTAAGAATGCAGAAGTTCTAAAATTTCAGGTTTAGCTATGTCCAAAAATTTTACCCCATTCTCATCTTCAATTAAAGAATTCGCCCCGTTTTCTAAAAGCAACTTTATAACTTCAATCGACTCATGATGCTCAAAGGTAGTAATTACCATATGTAACGGCGTTCTATTAGAATCATTGAAGCAATTTACATCAGCCCCTGTGGCTATCATTTCTCTTATAATAATTAACGCACTTCCCGCATTAGGCAGAATAGCCGCCGCATGGATAGGAAAATTTCCATTACCAGCTTTGATATTCAAACTTGCCGTATCAATATTGTTCAAGACTGCCTCAACGTCAATTCTGCCCTCGGACAATGCGTCATCACTTGTAAGCAATCTATATAACTCTGTTGACATCAGACACCGCCCTTAAATTTCTTGAGTTTAGAAATATAGGGTTACTGGCAAAAGACAAAAATTCATTTGTTTTTCATATGTTTCACTTTTATCTTAACAATCCGCTTTGTTCTTTTTGTGATTTTATAATGTTCACCTAAGCGTATCCCGATTACCCAAGCAATAATGCCATCAGTAACAATTAACCCTATCCCATTTTTTTCCCTACCCTCAATCTTTTGATCAATGAAAAATTTCTTCAATTTCTTTTTCCCCTTCTCTCCCAGGGGATGGAATAAGTCTCCCCCCCTCCTTGTTCTCACTTCCAAGGGAAAGCTAATAGTATCAAGATCAAAATATTCCACATTAGCAGAATGTTTTTTTAAGTTTTTCACAACACTTTGTTTCTGCACTTTTTCAGCCTTAAGGCTAATATTTAATTCGGGAATCTTTTTCTCAATCCCTAGATGCAACAAGCTGGAAATTATTTTTTGTCTCCCCGCAGTCTTTTTGCTTTTTTCTCCAAAACATACACTCTCTCTGCACTTCTCAATAAAAATATTCTTAGGCAAATCAAGATATTTCCCCTGGCTGTCAATATTACTAATGAAATCATCGACGATTTGAACATGTTTAAAGTCTATGCCGTTTATGTCTCCCTTTAAATCTTTGATAACCTTGCGGATAACTTCGCTGCGAAGCGCAAGCGGTAGTTTTAAAAACAACAGTTTATTGACATAGAAAATATTATTTTTTTTGAAGGTTACAATCCTAGAGAAAACTCTGCGTACTCTTTCCTGCAAGATATCATCCGTCTGCTTTGCCACAACTCCAATTCGAAAAATATTCTCCTTTATCTGGGGGCTGTAACTTTTAAGCATTGGAATAATTTCAAGACGAACTTTGTTTCTAAAATAATTTGTTTCAAGATTACTTGAATCAACCTTGTATTTAATTTTGTGCTTTTTTAAATAAAACAGAATATCTTGTTTCTCTATCTCAAGCAGAGGTCGAATAAGCTTGTATTTGCCCTGAGCTGCTTCAAAGTGCATGCCGCCAAGTCCTTTAATGCCAGTACCTCTAAGCAAACGCATAATAATAGTTTCAACCTGGTCATCTTTTGTATGAGCAAGAATGATTTTCTTGATTTTGTGAATATAGCAGATATTTTTAAAAAAATTATAGCGCAGATTACGAGCTGCCTCCTCAAGAGTTAGCTTCTCTTGAGTTGCGACAAGTTCAACGGGGACAGAGCATCTAAAAAACGGAGTTTGTAAACTTAAACTAAGTTTACAAACAAACTCTTCTTCTGAGTCGGATTCAGCTCCACGTAAATTGTGATTAACATGAGCAATAAACAGCTTGAGTTTAAGTTTTTTTTGTAAACTTTGCAGGCAATGCAGTAAAAAAACAGAATCAGGGCCTCCTGAAACACATACCAAAAGCCGATCTCCTTTCTCAAGGAGATTATATTTTTCTATATCAGATCTAACTTTACCTATAATCATAATAATAGCATATATAAAAAAATAAGGAGTAGCAAGCAAATATTCATCATAATTCGCTCTAAACCATAAGCTTTAAGCTGTAAGCCCAAATCAAAAATTTATCCATATCAACTAAAGCCTAAAGGAAAATCGGCTCTTTCTTATTTAGTTTCTGTT
>JAGLQQ010000127.1 GCA_023136735.1 Candidatus Omnitrophota bacterium
ATAAGCGCTGAAAGCATCTAAGCGCCAAGCCCCCTCTAAGACTAGATATCCCGGGACGCAAGTCCCCTGAAGGCACCTTGAAGACTACAAGGTTGATAGGCTCTGGGTGTAAGCACAGTAATGTGTTAAGCTGAAGAGTACTAATTTGCCGTGAGATTTGATCACTTTTGTCTAATTATAGAGTTCTACGCTGTAATTTCAATTATATAGTTGTTGAATATTTGATGTACTAAAATTTTCCAGTGGCCTAGCTGAAGGGGAAACACCCGTTCCCATTCCGAATACGGCAGTTAAGACCTTTGAGGCCGATGGTACTGCAGGAGTAATCCTGTGGGAGAGTAGGAAGCTGCTGGATTTAATTTCTCGCCTTGGCGGGATAAAAAAACCCGTTAGATTAATTTCTAGCGGGTTTTTTATTGCCTTGAGATTTTAAATGTGATATGATGCTTAAATACCACTTTCAAAAAAGGGGAAAATCATGAGCAAATTTAAATCATTTATTCTTATCATAATTATTTTTCTAATATTTAGTAGTTCTTTAGTTTTTGCCGATTCAGAACAATTTAAACCAAGCTATCAGATAAACAAGGCAAAAGCTACTATACACTATTTCTTTACGAACTTTGAGAGAAACCCTCGTCTGTCTAAGGGGGTAACCTCTATGCTCACAAAAGACGGGTTTGAACTTAATTACCCCTGGGGAGTTTATAAAACCAAGGATGATGTGGATAACTGGATAAAGAATATTCCCAATGAATTACGTGACGCACATCATATCCAAGATATAAAAGTTGAAATAGTTGATGCAACTAAAGTAAAAGCTGTGGCAGATGTTAGATGGGAGAATTCAGGGCCTGATAACATTCATGATAAAGATCATTTTTCATATGTCTTTGAGCTTGTTGATGAGGGGATAGGGCTTATGAAAGTAGATAGTATTAATTGCCAACGTATCGACTGAGACAGGCTCTCTTTTTTGTCTGAATTTATATTTATGGTGTTTTTTAGTATTTTTTTGTTGCCTTAAAAAGGGAAAAGGGGTATAATTTTAATATGAAGAAGGCGACAAGGGGCCGACCTAAAAAACTGGTTAAATATACCAAAACCATTAATGTACGGTTTACAGCTGATCAGTGGCTGCAAGTACTGCTTAAGGCTCAGAAAGAGCATCTGGAGCCTTCTGTGCATATTAGAAAGACTGTTTTAGAGGCTTTAAATCAGTAATCATAGATTTTCACTAGGAGGGGTGCTGAACATAGTTTTGCAGTTAATTCAGCATTCCCCCTTTCCCCAACAAATTCCCTTAGAACTACCTTAAAATCCTAAAATTCATACTTTATTGACCTGAGTTGAATGTAGTGATATATTAATATGCTATAGGAGGAAATATGAAAATAAGAATTCTAACACTGGTATTATTTTTGTTTATTTTTTCACTTAATGTTCTTGCTGCTGGACTTAATAAAATAGTACTTGAGGACGGTACAGTAATTTACGGCAATATCATCAATATGGAAAATGGTCAGTATAAGATTAAAACACAAGATATGGGAATCGTTTCGGTTGCCGAAGAAAAAGTTTTAACTATCAGAAAAAAATCAGAAGTTAAAAATATCGCTAATAGAGAAGTAAGCGATTTGAAGTTTTCCGGCTCTGAGCCTACTGACCCTAATACGGTTAAAGCAGGTATCGAAGCTCTTAAAAGAGGTATCGGCAATGATCCGGGAACTATGAAAAGTATCGGGAATTTGCAAAATGACCCTGATTTTATGACCGTGCTTAACGACCCGGCAATAATGAGTGCTGTTGAGTCAGGAGATATTAATGCCCTGACTTCTAATCCGAAATTTATGAAACTTCTAAGTCACCCCACAGTAAGAGGTGTCGAGAGAAAAGTAAGATAATCTAATAATGAAAAGAGAGGTCTGAAAATGTCTTTAGTCGTAATGGGAACCGTAGCACTGGATTCACTGAAAACACCCCACGGAGTAAAAAAAGACCTGCTTGGAGGTTCTGCAGCGCATTTTGCATTGTCTGCACGATATTTTACCAATGTCCACCTATCAGCTGTAATCGGACAGGACTTTCCGCAAAAGCATATAACTTTCCTCAAAAATAAGAAAATCATTACAGAATCGCTCCTAATGAAACCCGGTAAGACTTTCCGCTGGAGCGGAGAATATCTGTCATATGATATGAATACCGCAGTTACCCTAAATACTACACTTGGCGTAATCGTGCAATCCAAGCCTACTGTAAGCGCAAGAGAAAAGAATATTGAAAATGTATTTCTTGCTAATTATGATCCTGATATCCAGCTGGAGTTTCTCTCCAAATTAAATAAACCTAAGTTTATAGGCATGGATACCATGAACCTGTGGATAGAAGCTAAACAAGGCTCAGTTGCAGAACTCATGAAAAAAGTCCACCTTGTAATTGTCAACGACGCCGAAGCACGCGAGCTTACAGATGAAAAAAATATCATCAAAGCTGCTAAAGCACTCCTTAAATTTGGTCCGAAGATGGTGATCATTAAAAAAGGAGAACACGGCGGTATATTCTATTCAAAAAATCATCTCTTCGCACTCCCTGCATATCCACTTGAAGCAGTTGTAGATCCTACGGGAGCGGGTGATACATTTGCGGGTGGAGTGATGGGATTTCTTGCGGAATCTAAAAAAATAAACTCAAAAACTTTGATAAAAGCGTTATCTTATGCGACTATCCTCAGTTCCTTTAATGTGCAGGGGTTTGGTATGGATAAGACGAAGAATCTTACTTTGCCGCAGGTGAATAAGAGGTTGAGGGTGTTTAAGGAATTTTTTAATTTCTAAGGAATAATTAGTAGGGTTTTTCTGAATTTTCGAAAAGGTTAACGAGATAAAATGTATATACTATTAATTTTCTTAGCTGTATTTATCCTTGTTGTAATCCATTTTTTGGTTCTAATTCTAAAGAAGAAAAAGATTACAAATTCAAACATATTTTATTAGCGGTATATTCCTTCCTTATTTTAGGGTTTCTTTTTTAAATATAAAGAGACGCTACCTTTAAGGTCGATGGTTGATTTAGTTTTACTTATCTGGGGGGTCTATTATTTTTCATGTTTATAATACTAAGCGTTATAATCCCTTGGGCGACAGGGAAACTTATTCCCAAAGATAGCGGGTATTAGCTAAACTTGTAACATGTGTCCTTGTGTCTGGAGGCAGTTAGGTTCTGTTTTTGACTAAACGCTTATCGTTAAACGCTGTTTTAAAAAGGAGGATGTGTGATGACTATTGATACTATTAGAACATTTTTGGGATGGTGTTCGGTTATTAATTGCGGGTTGTTGATGCTCTCGTTAATACTTGTTATTGCTATTCGAGGGACAGCATTGAGAATGCATGGTAAAATGTTTAATGTGGATGAAAAATTTCTCTGTCAGGCTTATTTTACATATTTAGGACAATATAAGATCGCTATAATAGTGCTTAATATCGTTCCCTATTTTGCACTGAAAATCATGGGCTAAATTAAAAGAAGAATGAAAAAAATACAAAGATTGTTATATCTAACATTTTTTCTGCTTTTGATCCCCAAACTATGCTTTGCTGATGGTGGAGGGCCGATTTTATTAATATTTAATGCCTATGCATTTGCTCTTGGTCAGGTATGGATATTATTGTCTGAATTCATTTACCTGACGAAAGTACTAATGCCTTCTTCCTTAGCCAAAAGAAAAGTTTTTAATTAAGCGGGAACTCCCCACCTGTAAAGGTGGGGCTGAGAGCAGTTTCTGCATCTGTATAAAAAGTATGTGAAATTATGAAAGTCAGCACATACAGTTTATAAGACGCAGTATCATATAGTTGGGTTAACTAGATATAGAAGGAAAATATTAACGGTTCTTTCTTATTTAAATTGGGAGAAAGAACCTGATTAGAGCGACTAAATCCACAGATTACGCAGATTAAAAAAATGATAAAAGAACTTATAACATCCACAGGGTACACGGATTAAAGTATCGTCAGCTGTATCTGTGTAATTAAGTTCCTGATTAATCCAAATATATCAGGTTTTTAAATGGTATTCGATGTTTTTATATTTCCCCTTACATATCAATATGTTATATGAGTTGTTCCAACCCAGACAAGAAAGAACCATATTAACAACAGGTGTAAAAAGTTATCTGAAGATAAAGCTGCAAGAAGTAAAGAAATATTATCCTGATTGGGAGTATGTGGAAATAGGGATTGATGTTGATCATGTGCATTTACATATGATAATACCGCCAAAATACTCAGTAAGTGAGGAGGTAGAAACAGTGAAGAAAAATACCAGTAGGTTACTGCGAAAAAAGTTTAGTTTTCTAAAGAAAGTCTATTGGGACAATAAAGGTGTTTGGTGCAAGGGTTCTTCGTTTCCACAGTAGGTATAAATGAAGCGATAATTCGGAGGTATGTGGAACTTTAAGGGAAAGAAGCTGTAAGACAATCGGAGCTTGAATTATAGGACAACAAGAACCACGTCTGTAAAGGCGTAGGTATCTATTTAGTTTGATCCTAAAAAAGAAACTGAAATTTATATCCTTAGATATAGAAAACAAGATTAACAGCTAAAAAAGAATGATTGAATTGATATGAATAAAGATGCTTTTGAGAAAATTATGGTTGTGGCGATTGAGGAAGAGCCGATAGAGCTTTACAAACTGCTTAAGTATTCTAATCTGGCTCAAAGCGGCGGAGAAGCAAAGTTTGTTATTAGTGAAGCACTTGTTAAGGTTAACGGTATGGTGGAAACTCAAAAAAGAAAAAAGATAGTTGAGAATGATATTGTTGAATTTAATAGTCAGAAATTGCGTGTTGCTAGAAAGATTGTTAAATAGAAAAAATAGACAAAATTAAAATTAGAATACTTAGAGGTGTGGGTATTTTTTTAGCTTCGATGTGTGTTCATGGCTAGT
>JAGLQQ010000128.1 GCA_023136735.1 Candidatus Omnitrophota bacterium
CTAGTCAGAGGCACTGATTAATTATGGTTTTATGGTATCAATTGGATTACAGGAATCTGTAGTAACATCACTGAAGTTGGTATTGCTTTTAACAAAGGGTTTGGAATGGGGAACGTTGGTTTATATCCCCTTATTAATAATGGTTATTTGGGGGATGATAAAGAGAAAATTCTTGGGATTATTCGCAATGGCTGGTGTGATGGCAATGACCGATAGTCTGTTAGTCAGCTCTCATTTTCGCAAAGAACCAAGAATATAGATGGATTTGGGTTTAATGATTATGTTACTTATTTAATTATACTGAGCAGTATATCTATATATGGTGACTGGGGATTGTTCTATGTTTTTAGTAATCGAATGGTATTGATCGATGAATAGAAGGTTATTGTGATTTTTCCATCTTATGGCGAAGCAATTCTATTTTTTCTTCAGTCTTTTTGCGGCGAATGTCATTATTATCTCTATAAATGAATTCATTGAGCATTCTTATGGCTTCCTGGTATTCTTTTATTTCCTCGTAAATTAAGGAAAGTCCAAAATAAGGGGTTGGATTGTCCGGGTTGAGATCTAAGGCGCGCAAAAGCATTTCTTCAGCTTTACCATGATCGTCCATTTTTAAGTATAATTTGCTGGCCCAGACTAAGAAAGAGTAGCTATCAGCAAATTCCTCTTCAGCTGCTCCTAAAATGTGCATTGCTGTTGTGTAGTCATCATCAAGCATATATTCTTTTAATTGCTTTCTGAGTGCTTGTAACTTTTGTCGGGTGCTTCCGATGCTCTTTGGTTGTTGTCTCGGAGTTCTTGGTTCAGATTTACTGGGCTGACTTGGTTTAACATTCTGTTTTTCAGTAATGGGGGAATTCGTCACAAAATTGTCTTGTGTCTGTGCGTCAGGTTTTTGCTCAACTGACGGCTGTAAAGGTTCAGATGCTTCGTGGAGCAAAACTTGTTGATTTGATTGTTGAGCATATTCGCTTTTGAGCTGTTCAAGCTCTTGCATCCTGTTTATAGCAATTTTCCTTTCGACAGAGTTTTGCTCTCTTCTTAAATATTCAGCAAGGAAGACTATCGCTTCATCAAATCTTTCTCTTCCTGCGTAAAGATTTGAAAGCATGTAATACACGCCAGGATTCTCCTGATCGAACTCAATAGCTTTCTTTAAATAATTCTCAGCTCGCTGGAAGTCTCCCAAGTGCATGAAAGCCGCACCTGTAAAAGCATAAAGGTCTCCTCTGGTTGGATCACTCTGAAGTATATTGTTAGCTGTTTCGATTATGCCATGAAAGTCCTTATCACGCAACATACGTTCGAATTGAGCATGAATATTAGATTCAGGTGTAGTGGGGGGATCAGTTAATTTTTTTTGTGTAAAAAAGAAAAGTAATAACCCTATGGCTAATACCACAATTATTCCACCAAAAGTATTAATTTGTTTTTGAGATATCGGTCTTTGTAAACTGGTTATTACATCTGCACTTCCTTCGAAAACACGATAGACCCTGATTTCTTGCCGTACGTTTTTAAACTTTTGCGAACCGAGGTTAATAGCATTAAATTCGGACTTATTCATAGCCAGATATGTAGCTTCTGAAATGTAAACTTCCCCAGGGGTAGCAAATGTTTCAACACGAGAAGCAATATTAACCGCATCACCAAAAACATCACCGCCTTCATCAACCATAACTTCACCGGTGCTGACACCGATACGAAAGAGGATAGGCTTTTCCTGTTTGCGAATGGAGGCGCTACTTAGAGGGATTTGCTTTTGTATGTTGATTCCGCAGGCAATAGCATCCGTTGGAGACTCGAAAGTTAACATAAAACCGTCTCCCATGGACTTAACGAAATTGCCGTTTTTTTCTTTTGTCTGCTTTTTAATGAATGACTGGAGCTCGATTATAAACTTTTCGTGCTGCTCCCGAGTTTGTCTCCCTGTGCGGGATGTGTAGCCCTGTACATCAGCAAAAAGAATAGTAAGTGTTTTTCTTATCATTATACTAATTATTGTACACAATTAACGTAATATTTCAATTAAATTTTAAAATTACAGTTATTGTGATAAAATAAGAATAACATTTTATTACAATGGAAGTTAGAGGGGGAACAAATGAAAGCAGATATTCAGCAGCAGAAACTTATAGATATAAATTATAAATTCAAGTTCGAGGACGGAGCGGTAAAAACTTTTGCTATCCAGCTTGATGATCAAACTCTTAATCTTGTCAGGGAGACTGATTCTCAAAATAAGCCTGATTGGGCATTGATGAAGAGTTTTAGATGTGAACATTGTTCGCTTGATAGAGAGGCCCATGTTTACTGCCCTTTAGCTTTGAATATATACGACTTGCTGGAAAATTTCAAAGACGTAGTCTCCTATGACAAAGTCGATCTGCGCATTGAAACAGAGAGGCGTACTTATTCTAATAATGTTCCTGTGCAGAATGCTCTTAGCTCACTTATTGGTATATATATGGTAAGCAATGGCTGCCCGGTTTTTGAGAAGCTCAAACCAATGGTCAGGTATCATCTTCCTTTTGCAAGTCCGAATGAAACAGCATATAGGATGATAAGTATGTATCTTATGGCCCAGTTATTTCGTCAAGACCAGGGAAAGGACACAGATTGGAAATTAGAAAAACTTCCTGAGATCTTTGAAGCTATTTCAAAAGCTAATCGTAATGTAAGCCGGAAATTAAAAGCTCTTGTGCAAAAGGATGCTCTCTTAAACGCAGTGATTATCCTTAGTTCAAGAGTGGACTTTATGGCGCTTTGCTTTGATGAGGTCATTTTGAAGGAAATAGAGCGGGACTTTAAGCCCTACACAGATTAAATAATTACAAGGAAGGATAATATGCGAAAAAACATTAGCATCAGAAGTTTCCTGGTTTTATTGATTATTGCTGTAACGATTATATTTTTTATCTTTTTTCGAATTAATGATGAATATAATCCAGGCAAGGGCTGGAAATTGGTTTGGTCTGATGAATTCAACTCTGAGACAATTGATAAAAGTAACTGGACACATGATCTTGGCTACGGCCCAAATGATGATGGCTGGGGGCTATCGGGCATGCAGGAATATACTTCAGATCCAAAGAACGCATATATAGAAAACGGTAAGTTAGTCCTCCAGGCTTTTTATTTAGGCGGGGAATTTGAAGCGCGTAATTATACCTCGGCAAAGTTAACAACATACAAAAAGCAGAGTTTTAAATACGGGAAAATTGCTGCACGCATTAAAATGCCTTATGGAAAAGGAATTTTTCCCGCTTTTTGGATGCTAGGAACAGATATTGAGGAAACTGGCTGGCCAAAATGCGGAGAAATAGACATTGTTGAAATGTTTGGCGGAGGAAGAGGCAAAGATGATACTGCTCTTGGTACAGTGCACTATTTTGATGATAATGAGCAGGGGCATACTCATTTTGGCAGTAAGACAACATTGGATGAGAACTTAAGTGAGTTGTTTCATGTTTACACAATTGAATGGGATGAAAATGTTGTTGTTTGGAAACTGGACGGCAAAGAATATCACAGGGAATCTATAGCTGTAGCAACCCATCCTGAGCGTTCAGAACTGCATAATGAATCTTTTTTACTGCTTAATCTAGCAATAGGAGCATGGGTTGAAGGAGTTGGCTATCCAAATGAAACAACCGAGTTTCCCCAAAAAATAGAATTTGACTGGGTGAGAGTATATAAGAAAAGATAGTTCTTAAAATACTTAAATTAAGGATGGAATAATGAAAAAAATAAAAGTTTTAGTAATTTTATTTTTAGTGTGTATCTGTGGTTGTTCAATAAATAGCAAAACTAATAGCTGTAATTTATGAGAATCTTGATGCTGCTAATAATGAAGATTTGAAAGCATATATGAATACATTTTACCCGCAAAGCCCCTATTACCAAGAAAATGAAAGTATCATGAAAGCTAGTTTTGAGGCATTTGATTTGGATATAAGCTTTAAATCATTAGAGTGATTAATCAAACATCCGAAACAGCTAAAGTGGAATGCACTCAATTGACTGAAAAAATAAACGGCCCGGAATTTGAAAATTATAAAGTCATATTTGTCCATACATTAAAAAAGTCTGATGGCAAATGGAAAATATTCGCTGGTAAGATTAATGATATTACATTTGAAGATTGAGCAATAGGTGAATTTATGAAAAACTGGATATTTAAATATCTTTCGCCCTCTTATGATGAATCAGCAACATTCCTCATGGCGATTGCGTTTATCCTGGGGTATCTGACGGATGCAGGATTTAGAGAAGGCCTTGCGGGAACACTTGAGTTTTCCCGTATTCCTAGATAGAATACCTTTATTATTATTTTCTAAATTCTATTTATTGCTGGGTTTCTTCTTTCGCTTTATCATATTTTTGTTAAAAGGAAAAAAGAATCAGTTGAAAAAATGCTAATGCTTATATTTGCGATGACAATGAATGGAATTGCTGCTATTACGTCAGGCATGTATTTGTTTAAGACAGAAACTGGCTTGCTGCGCATCTTTACTATCTGGAATGCCATTAATGGTGTCATACTTTTGTATCAAATCGGTTTTGTAGATGAAGGTTTTTTCCGCGATGAGGATGCTACTATTTTCCAGGCCTGTACCGGGGTTGTTGCTATATTGATTTTGTTTTATCTGTGTTATTTCGTGTTTCACTTCTATTGGGCAGTGACATTTTCGATTTGTGTGTGTTATGCGACAACAGTGAGCAGGTCTATGAATTTTAAAATTAAATCACTTGTTGAGGCTAACTCAAAAAAAGAATAGGTCACTAAGAGATATTCTGGAAGGTTATTATGATCAAGACAAAAATAAAGATACGAACCCGATATGTGCCTGCGGGCATTAAGATCCTATATGAAGATCGGGATATAATAGTGATAGATAAGAGCGCAGGCCTTTTGAGTGTTAAAGCCAAGTATGAAACAGAAAAGACTGCGCATCAATTGCTTACAAACTATATTAGAAAAGGCAATCCAAAGGCAAAGACTGAGTTGTTTGTAGTGCATAGGTTGGATCGTGAGACCTCAGGAGTGATGATTTTCGCGAAAACCCTAGCTATACGCGAAAAATTTGCAGAGCAGTGGAAAAATGTAGAGAAAAAATATCTGGCATTGGTTTATGGTCAATTGAAGAAAAAAAGCGGTATTATCGAGTCTTACCTTGATGATGGTGAAGATTATAAAGTCCGATCAGTCAAGAATTCAAAAGCAGGCCAGTTTGCCAGAACTAAATATAAAGTGATTAAAAATTCGAAGAATCATAATTTGTTAGAAATTGATCTCTTGACCGGCAAAAAAAATCAAATCCGTGTTCACTTGTCTGATGAGGGGCATCCTATAGTCGGAGATATAAAATATGGCAGAAAAACAAAGGGGCGTTTGGCTTTGCATGCCTGGTCGATTAAATTTAAGCATCCATTTCATAATGAAGAAATGAAATTTGAAACGAAAATACCGGAATATTTCATGACTTACTTTAAGCTATAGCTGGGCCAATCCGAGACTTGACTATATATACCGAAGCTAACCCATCAGCAATAGCTGGATTAAAAAAATGAAGAAAATCAAGTATTATTCAGTCCGGTTGATTATATCATTATTGTCAATAATTTTTGTTGTAGGGGTTGTGGAAATTTGTCTAAAGATATTTGGTCCGAAATACTATAGATTTAACAATTTGAGCCAAGAATATTATACGAATCCGCGAGGGTATCATATGGCTATTAGAGAGGAAGGTATTCATACCGTATATGGGCTAAATTATAATGAGGATGCTAAAGGTTATCGAGTTTCTTCTGATGGATATGAGCAGAAGGAAGTTGAGAACCCCATGAAATATATTGCAGCACTAGGTGATTCCTTTACTTACGGCAGGGGGGTAAAATACGCGGATATATATATGACGCGTTTAAGAAGGCGGCTGAATCAGGATGTAAAAAAAATAGAAGTTAAAAACTATGGCAGAGTAAATGCGAATATCCAGGATATCCTTAATATTTATCTCCGGGAATCTGCCGAATTACCTCAAGGGTCGGTAGTGATATACGGATTTGTGCTTAATGATTTTGGATTAAAGTACAGCACTCCGATTAAAGGTTTAGATTTTATTGACATAAACAATGGTGGTAATAAATTTAATGTTCTTAGAAATCGTTCAGCGTTTATAAACTTAATTTTTCATTGTATTGAAATCAGGCAATTGCATACCTATACGATTGATGCTTATTTAAACAGTTTTGAGGGACAGAATGCAGAAGAAGGCTTTACTGTCTTAAGACAATTAAACCAGTCTATCCTTAGTGATGGCAATATTCCTCTGCTTGTATTATTCCCCTTGCTTTATGACTTTGAAAATTATAAGTTTAAGTCTGTACATGAAAAGATCGAGATATTTTGTGCGGATAATCAGATTCTATTTCTTGACTTGCTTCCTGCTTTTTCGAAATATAAAGCAAAAGAACTTTGGGCGAATTATACAGACCATCATCCTAATGAAATAGCGCATAGAATTGCTGCAGATGAAATATATAGATTTATAAAGAATAAACTAACTGTCAAATTTTCAGGAGGCGTTATACAATAAACGCAGACATGGTTACTACACGAATAATACAGCTTGGCGGAATATCGCTTGTTTCACCTAAAGAGTTGATCATACTAACTGTGGCTATGAGGCGTCAAAAGATACATCTGTGCGGAAAATTCTTGATCAGAATATAAAAGGGGAACAGTGTGTGCTTACAGTATATAATAATCTTATTTAGGAAGTAGGAATGAAAGGCCCTGTTACTTATAATATGGCCGTGCAAATATTACAAGATGAAGTTGAACATGAAGAAGATTTGCAGGCTCTGCGTGATGACCTGGGATTTATATGGAAAAAATAGTTTAAAGGAATGGATTTCGAGGAATATATATGTTTAGATTTAAAATCAACCTGAGTTCAATCAAATTTACTTTGTTTATTTTTATGTTTTTGATTGTGAGCACTCAGGTTGCAGCTCAAGAGAATGTAAAGGAAGAGGCTTCTTATCCACAAGATTTAGCTCAAGATGATTCCTTTGAAACACTGTTCGCATTATATCAGCCGTATTTAGAGAATATAGGAGCCTATAATCCTATATACTTTCTAATCGGTAGCAATCCTAAAAAGAGTAAGTTCCAATTTAGTTTTAAGTATAAGTTTTATAACCCTGAAAACGATTTTGATCATTATCGTAATCTGAGTGAGGGTATTTTTTTCGCCTATACACAAACGTCTTTCTGGGATTTAAAATCAGATTCCAAGCCGTTTGAGGATACAAGCTATAAGCCTGAGATGTTTTTCATGTCATCGAATCTTTATTCTGGAGCTAATAAATTCACCCAGTTTTTTTTCTCAACAGGACTACAGCATGAGTCTAATGGAAAGAGTGAAATGAACTCCCGCAGTACAAACTTTATTTATTTTGAACCGAACCTTATATGTTATGATAAGGATACATCCTTGGGACTGCAAATATTTCCCAGAATCTGGACATATTTTGAGAATGATAACCAAACCAATGAAGACCTGAAAGATTATCGGGGATATTTTGACTTAGGGGTGAGAGTGGGTAAGGCAGAGAAACTTGTGGTAGAGTCTCATTTGCGTGCGGCCAGAAGAGGAAATTCTTGGGAACTAAATTTCACCTATCCGATGAATATTAAAAACTTTGAATTATATTTACAAGTACAATATTCTAATGCTTTGGCAGAGAGCTTATTGAACTATAAGGAACGTAGAGAGGCTTTGCGTATAGGATTTGCTGTTATGCGCTGAATATAATAGAGAGGTCAGCGCTTAAAAAGTACTTGTGAGAAAGACTCTGAACGAAAGAGTTTGTAAAAACTGCATAAATAAGGATAAATGTAAGGGGGTTCTTTTATGCAACTTAAACAAGAAAGAACCAATATAGTTGTTAACAGAGATGATCTGAAGCAGCTTAGAAATGAACAGATGAAAACATATGCTTATAATGTGAGGAATAATATTAAGGGAGAGTGTGGTTGTGGTGATGATAGTGACTGCTGCGGATAAAAGGTAGGATTTGAAATATGAAACGCTGTGATTGGCTTACTAAGGATAAAGTATATATTGATTATCATGATAAAGAATGGGGAGTTCCTGTACATGATGATTTGAAGTTATTTGAGATGCTAATACTTGAAGGCTCCCAGGCAGGACTTAGCTGGCTTACTATATTAAAACGCAGGAATACCTATCGAACTGCTTACGATAATTTTCAGCCGGAAAAAATAGCTAAATGGAGTGAAGTGAAAATAGCCTGTCTTTTAAAAGATCCCGGAATAATCAGAAACAGATTGAAGGTGCATGCTGCTAAGATAAATGCGCAAGCATATTTAAAAGTAAGAGAAGAATTTGGCAGCTTTGATAAATTTATCTGGTCCTTTGTCAAAGGCGTTCAGATTCAAAACGCATGGAAATTGTTATCTGATATCCCTGCGACAACCAAGGAATCAGATGCCATGAGTAAAGAATTTAAAAGAAGAGGTTTTAAGTTTGTCGGTTCTACTATATGCTATGCGTTTATGCAGGCAGTGGGTATCGTGAATGACCATACGATAGATTGCTATAGATATACACAAATAAAACATAAAAAGAGAAGATGTAAATTATTGTGAAAACGACAGTTATCCACTGAGAAAAATTATTCAATTTTTATGTCGTCTTTTTCCCTTTCTATATCGTCTTACAGATAGAAAGAGAGGTGGCAGCAATGAAGAAATTATTGGGATTAATAGTATTAACTATAGTGGTGGGAGTTTTTTTATGTCCAACTGATTTGGTTTTTGCCCAAAACGGGCAAAGCGGCGCGGGGCGTGGCGGGCATCACCGAAAACATTTAAGAGACCAAGACAATAACCCTCCGGGACCACGCGGCGGCAGAGGAACAAACTGGGAGAATAAGCCCGGGTCACAAGGCGGCCCAGGTGCAAGCCCGGATTACAGAAAAAATCGGCATCAGCGTCAAGAGCAAATGCAAAGATTCAAGGAAGAAAATCCTGAAAAGTATGAAAAAGTAAATGCGCGGATTCAAAAGCGCAATGAGCTTAGACAACTCAGAGAGAATGATCCTGAAGCATTTAAGCAGGAGATGCAGAATATCCGTGAAAACAGAAGGCAACGAAGACAAGATCATATGCCGAGTGTTTCTAATGATGAGGATTTGGTGAGTAACTAATGAAAAAAGTATGGGTTGTAATAGTATTGTTTATCGTGCTGGGGAGTATCTTGAGTCACTCAGATATTGCTCTTGCCCAGGGTGGTAGAAATGTACGCACAAATCAAGGTGACTCCTTTGGTGGATTTAACCAGGGGAGAAACCACGATAGTGATTCTCCCTGCACACGCGACCCAGATAGAAGTCTTGAGAATAGAAACAACAGATATCAGCGCCAAGAGCAAATGCAAAGACTTAAGGAAGAAAATCCTGAAAAGTTCAAACAGACCATGGAGCAAAGGCAGCAAAGACGAGAAGAAAGACTCCAGTATCTAAAGGAGAATGATCCTCAGCAATATGAAAAGGTAAAAGCACGCATTGAAAAACACAATGAACTAAAACAGCTTCGAGATGATGATCCTGAAGCGTTTCGTGTGAAGATCAAGGAAATTAAGGAAAACAAAAGGCATAACAGACAAGAACGTATGCATTATTTTAAGCAAGAAGATCCAGAGAAATTTGATAAAATGATGGGCCGGATGCGAGATAAGAGGGATAACAAGTGGCACCGGCTAAAAGAAGGTGATCCTGAAAAGTTTAGACAGATAGCGGCACAGAGAGGAAAACATATGCGTGACTCTCTTCGAAATTTAAAGGAAACCGATCCTCAAAGGTATGAACAGGTAAAACGGCATGTTCACAGAGCTAGGCTGGAAAGACTTCAGAACCTAAAACAGGAAAATCCGGAAAAATTTCAAGAGGTAATGGCAAAGAGAAAAGCAAATTTTCAGATTTGTATGGAAAAATTAAAAGAAAGGAATCCGAAAAAATATGAGCGGGTTCAGTCCAAGCTAAAGGAACTTAAAAATTATCAAAAGTTGAAACAGGATAATCCGGAAGAAGCAGAACAGTATTTGCAAAAACATCCTAAACTTGAAAAGATTATGAAAAGACATTATTGGCAGGTTGAAACTGACGAATTGTGATTATCCTATGACAGACGCTCAGAATGCGGACGATAAAGACACGATACTAAAAGCGCGGGAAGGCGATATGTTCGCCTTCCGAGCTTTAGTTGATGAGCATAAAGAACAGGCAGTAAGAATAGCTTATTCGATTACAGGGAATCTTGCTGATGCCCAGGATGTAGCTCAAGACGCGTTTATAAAGATTTATAAAAATATAAACAGTTTTAAGTTTAATTCCAAATTTTCTACCTGGCTTTACCGCATAGTGGTAAACTTGGGGCATGATTTTCTGAGAAAAAGGATCCGTTCAAAGGTTGTTTTCAATAATGACAATACCGCGCTGCAAGGGCAGACTAAGGATGCGAAAGGTGTTGATCCGGGGGAAACGCTTTTGTTCAAGGAATTAAAAGCTAAAATTGAAGAGGCGGTAACGTTTTTACCGGAAAAACAGCAGATTGTTTTTACTCTGAAGTATAAAAAAGACATGAAAAACAGGGAAATAGCGGAAGTAATGGGCGTGAGTGTTTCCACTGTTAAAATGCATTTATTCAGGGCGTTAAATAAAATGCAGAAAAAACTCAGCGTTTATATGAGGTGATCAAAATGTTATGCGGGTTAAGAAAGAAAAAATTATTTGAATACGCGATGGGTGAGTTGAATAACGGCCGGGCTCGAAAGATCGAAAAACATTTGAAGCGCTGTTCGAAATGCCGGCAGTATTTGTCTTGTTTGCGGAAAATCAACAGCATTAGCGCTGGCGATGAACAGCCGTTTTTGAATGAGGTTTTCTGGCGCAAATTTAATGAACGCTTAGAGATGAAGCTTTCGCAGGAACAACTAAACATCCCCGCGTCTCAAATCTTAAATATGCGCTTTATGGCAATAAGATTGCCGAGATTTGCTTTTGCTGCTGCCGCGGTGGTGGTTTGTGTTTTACTTGTTTTTATAACCTCACCACTGCAGAATTATCTTTCTCAGGTTAGTGATCAGGATCTGGTGGAAACTGCTTTTTTGATTGAAGAAGCTGGGGGATTAAATTATAACAGCGACGAAGAAGCCTATGTGGAAGAAATGCTGTTGCAACTTGAATTTAATGAGACATGAAAATTGTAAAATTATTATAAAATAATAATACTTTTTAGTTGACAATATGATAGTAATGTGGATATAATCGATAAGCTTTTAAGGGGTAAGGTTGAAGATATAAAGGCCAAATTACCAAGAGGGTGGTTTGGTTTTTGTTTGATTATTGCTGCAGAATTCTATGGGCGTGAGCCCATAGATGAAGGCCAATGATTATCCGCCAGATTGTTAGCCGGATGTTACGCCGAAGGGGAAACGTGAAGATGCTATGGAAACCCATAGAGTTTCACTAAATTGTAGAAGGGAGGTAATGCAAATGAACAATGAACAAAACATAGCTGTAAGAGATAATATTTTAATAGTGGATGACGAAGAAAAAGATGTGGAATTTTTAAGAAGGATACTCCAGCAGGAAAATTATGACATCACTATTGCTGAAAACGGTAAGAAGGCATTAGCGTTGTTAAACGAGAAGAAATTTGATCTCGTGATACTGGATATCATTCTTCCTGATATTGATGGGTATGATGTGTGCAAAAAAATTAAAGAAGATAAGCAAAACAATAATTTGCCTGTACTTTTTTATACAAACATTAGTGCGGTCGATAACAAATTGATTGGTCTTAAAATGGGCGCGTCTGATTTTTTAACAAAAAACTCTGATGCGCGGGAATTGCTTATTCGTGTTGAAATGCTGTTGGATGCTAAAAAATCGATTGATAGCGCTATTGAGCTAGCATACATTGATGACCTAACTGAGGTTTATAACCGAAGGTATTTTCAGTATTGTTTGAAGAACGAGTTTGAAAGGAGTTGTCGTTATAAACGCGATTTTAGCTGCGCGATGATTGATGTGGATAAGTTTAAACGAATTAATGATACCTTTGGACATAAAACCGGAGACGTTGTTCTGAGGAAAACAGCAAATACTTTACGCAGGAATATTCGTAGCTCTGATATCTTATGTCGTTACGGGGGAGATGAATTTGGAGTGCTGTTCCCTGAAACATGTTCAGATGAAGCATATTTGGCAGCTGAAAGAATCAGACAGAATCTTTTAAAACAGGAATTGAATGAGAAGGAAAGTAGTAGTGCTATTACGATAAGCTGTGGAATTAGTTCTTATTCTAATTCAACCAAAAAGTTTGATGATTTGTTGGAGCAGGCAGATAAGGCCTTATATGCAGCCAAGCAAAAAGGACGCAACCAGACAAACGTGTTCTCGAGTAATTAAGGCAGCTGTAAACGGGGGCGGGGATTCCAAGCGAAAGTTAATATTGACTTTTACTAATAATGAGACTAAAATTTCTTATAAGGAAATGGATGGTTAAATATAATAAATATGGCAAAACATTACATGAAAAAAATAGACAAGGGTCCTGTTTTTTTTTGTTAATATCTCCTAAAGAAAGGCGGCAAAATGTCAAAAGCAAGGGCAGGAAAAGAAATTCATGTGGTAGCGGAAAATAGGCTGGGGGCATTAGCGGATATAAGCCAGTGGCTTGCGGATAAAGGAATTAATATCACTTCAGTCTGTGCCTATGTAGATAATTCTAAAGCGAATTTTCTTTTTAAAACCTCAGACAATAAAAAGGCAGTTGAAATATTAAAAGCTAAAGAGATAGAGAGAGTAAAGGAAGAGGAAGTTGTAGTTGTTGAGATGCAGGATAAAGTGGGCATGCTCAAAGATATGGTAAAAAAGCTTAAAAGCGCGGATATAGATATTAAATATCTTTATGGAACCGCATCCAGTGCGCCAAATGTCCCCGCAACAATTATTTTTGTTGTTGAAGACAATAAAAAAGCGATTCAGGCGATAAACGGATAAAATTTGATTGCAAAACTAGGACAAAAAGATTCCTTATGTTTTGGAATAAGTATAAATAGAATAAAGCTAGTTTTCTTTATTTTGTTAGGGGCGTGTTTCCTGGCCTACGGAGCCAGCATGGGAAATGGTTTTCTGATCGATGATAATGATCTAATAGAAAATAACGCTTACGTAAAAGACATCAGAAACCTGCCAATGGTCTTTTGTTCCTCCTATTTAAACTACTATAGGCCGTTATCAAGCTTATCTCTTGCGCTTGATTACAATACGTACGGACTTAATTCCTGGGGGTATCATCTTAGCTCGATATTGCTGCATTTCATGAATTGTTTTCTGTTTTTTCTTCTTTTTCAAACACTTTTCAAGAACTTTGAGTTTTCTTTTTTAAGCAGCCTGTTTTTTGCAGTCCATCCTATAAATAGTGTTACCGTTAATTATATCTCGGATAGAGGGAATTTACTTGTTTCAATTTTTATGCTTCTTTCACTTCTAAGTTTTATCTATGGCTTGAGTAAAAAACTTAAATGGTATTACGCTCTAACCTGTTTGTTTTTTATCTTCAGTTTGCTCAGTCGCGAGAATGCCGTAATATTTCCTGCGTATCTAGCATGTGTTTTCTTTTTTACTGAGAAAAAAAAGGAATTTAAAGAAGCATGTTTTCTATTTATTCCGCTATTTTTGAGCCTTCTTGTTTTTTTTAAACTCAGGCCGGATATTTTTTCTTTAGCAACGAATGATAATAGCATTTTTCTTTTTAAAAACTTATCTGAATATCTATATATCATTATAAAATATCTGATGCTCACAGTTGCACCTTTTAATATAAGCTTTTACCGCGCCATACCTGAGTTGACGCCTAGGATAGCGATATTTGTTTGGATAATTGCGATTACAGGGACAGGGCTTATATACAAGTACAGAAAGAATAAAATGGTTTTATTTTCTATGTGCTGGTTTCTTATCGGAGTAGCGCCTCTTTACAAAATGATGTTTAGCCGCCAGGAGATTGGGTTGTGCATGCAGGACAGCTGGATCTATTTTTCCTCTATGGGGTTGTTTGGATTGATAGCTAATCTGTTTTTGATTGTAAAAAACAGGGTTAGAATAGGGATTTATTTTGTTTTTTTATTTGTCTGCTTTTTGTTTTTGATAAATCAATCGTGGGTAAATGCAGCTCTATGGAAAGATACCCCGACTTATTGTAGTTATTTTCTTAAATCAATGCCCAACAGTCGTTTAATGTTAGCTAATATGGCAAACTATTATTTTAAGCAGAAGGATTATAAATATGCGCTTAATTATTATCAGCTTTATAAAAACAAAGTACCGCGGCAATTTGTCAAAAATGAGGATAAGATATCAGTTTTTAGCAGGATGGGAATGTGTTATTTTGAGTTAGGAGATTTAGAAAACGCTCAAAAATATTTTAATGGGGCTATAGCTATGGGGCTGCAGCTTGATTTATCAAAGCATGATTCGTATGTAGGGATGGGGAAAATTTCTTTAAAAAAAGGTAATAGGCAGCAGGCAATTGATTATTTTAAAAAAGGTATAGAGGATTTGGTTTGTAGTATTAAGGGAGAAGGCAATAATGCGCGGCCATTAACACTGGATAAGAATGTTTTTGTTCGAAGCACACGAACTGCATATAAAATATCCATAGGCTTGAATTGTCTGAAAGATTGGGGAGTATACTTATACAAGGTAGATTTTTTAACGGAGGCTAAAGACTGTTTTGAAAAAGTTCTTTTAATTGGTTCTGAGCAGACGCATAATCATGACGCGCATTATAACTTGGGGCTTATATACACCAGACTGGGACATAGAGAAAAAGCTATATCCCAACATAAAAAAGCCGCAGAAAGCGGGCAATTTGCTATTAAGGCAAACTATTGCCTATCAATACTTTATGCAAAAGAGGGAGATAAAGAAAAGTCTTTTGCGGCGCAATCTGAGGTTTTAAGCCGGGATAGAGACTATTATAAAAGGCAATAAAAATATCAGTTTGAATAGAGTTTAAAATACTTGACACAATATTGTGTTTGTGCTAAAGTTGAAAAATCTTCGGGATAGGGTGAAATTCCCTACTGGCAGTAAAATTCCGCAAAATGCGGTATAAAGCCTGCGAGCAAGGTCAGAAATGGCCGGGCAGAGAAGGTGTTATTCCTTCGCCAATAGTATAGTCTAGATGCGAGAAGATGCTAAGACTTATAGTGTAGTCTTTTAAAATCCCTGAGATATTTTTTCCGGGATTTTTTTTGTTTCATACACTAATTTATGGGTTCTTTCTTGTTTAAGCTGCACGAAAGAACCTGATTACACCGATTGAAAATCCGATTACACTGACATACTAATATAAATTAATCTCTGTAATCTTTTAATAATCTGTGTAAACATGGGGCATTCTTAATTTGCTTTAATAACTTGCAAATCATTAAGTTATAGTAATCTATTCAGCTTAAATAAGAATGACCCAATTTATATTCACTAAGTACCATTAAACAAGGTATTCATTTATGAAATTCAATACAATATCAGAAATAATTAATGACTTTAAAAAAGGCAAAATGGCCGTTATTCTTGATGATGCTAATCGAGAGAACGAAGGCGACTTGATTATGGCCGCAGAGCACGTTACGCATAAGCAGATAAATTTCATGGCAAAATACGGGCGAGGACTTATATGTACGGCAATGGATTCAGCAAGGCTTGATGAGCTGGACATTCATCCCATGGTGGGTAAAAACCAGGCGCCAATGGGCACCGCCTTTACAGTTTCTGTTGACGCTAGAGATGGTATTACTACAGGCATTTCTGCTCATGATAGAGCAAAAACGATTCAGATATTAATTGACTCAAAATCAAAGCCGCGTGACCTGGTTCGACCGGGACATATTTTCCCTCTTAAAGCTGTTGAAGGCGGAGTACTTGTTAGGGCTGGACATACAGAGGCTTGTGTTGATTTCATGAAGCTGGCTAAGTTAAAACCAGGTGGTATAATATGTGAAATACTCAATGAAAACGGAACCATGGCCAGAACACCTCAGCTTTTTAAATTTGCGAAAAAACACAAATTAAAAATTGGAACAATAGCTGATTTGATAAAGTTCAGGCATCGTCATGATAAACTTGTGGAAAGAGTAACGACTACAAAACTGCCTACAGCTTTTGGAACTTTTAAGCTCCATGTATATAATTCAGAAGTTGATGATCATCCTCACCTTGCGCTTGTTAAAGGAAAAATAAAAGATCCAGTCTTAGTTAGAGTTCATTCTGAGTGCTTGACAGGGGATGTGTTCGCGTCAAAGCGCTGTGATTGCGGAAAACAGCTGCATTCGGCAATGAATATTATAAATAAAAATGGAGCAGGAGTTATCCTTTATATGCGTCAGGAAGGGCGAGGCGTTGGCCTTGCAAATAAAATCAAGGCATATGCTTTACAGGATCACGGCCTGGATACAGTTGAGGCGAATGAAAAACTTGGATTTAAAGCAGACCTAAGAGATTACGGAATAGGCGCTCAGATATTATCAGACCTAGGCATTAAAAAAATTCGGCTGCTTACAAATAATCCTAGTAAAATTATCGGACTACAGGGGTATGGACTAAAAATAGTCGAGCGAGTCGCGATTGAAATAGAGCCATCAAGTGGTAATAGAAAATACCTAAAGACAAAAAAGGAAAAATTAGGACATATGCTCAGCAATATTAAGTAAAAAGGAAATATCCCGCCATAAGGCGGCGGGATTAATTCGCGCAATAACCTATGATCACTTTGGCTCCATAAGTTAAGTGCTCATTAAAGGAGGAAGATATGAAAATAGTAGAAGCAAATTTGAGTGCTCAAGGAAAGAAGTTTGGGATATTAGTATCGCGTTTTAATGATTTTATTACTAAAAGGCTTATTGAGGGCGCAGTAACTGAGTTAAAAAGACATCAGGCTGACGAAGAAAAGATTGAGATTGTCTGGGTTCCGGGAGCTTTTGAGATGCCGTGTATTGCACAGAAAATGGCTAAATCTAAGAAATATGATGCTTTGATCTGTCTTGCTGCTATTATAAGAGGTGAAACAGCGCATTTTGATTTTGTGGCCAGTGAGGCTGCAAAGGGAATAGCTAATATTTCTATGAATACAGGAGTTCCTGTTATTTTCGGAGTTATTACCGCGGAAAATCTTGAGCAGGCAATTGACCGCGCGGGAACAAAAAGCGGTAACAAAGGAGAAGATGCGGCAAGAGTGGCGATAGAGATGGCAAATTTAATGGAAACGGTAGGGTAATTTATATGAGAAAGCGTACGCACTCGCGTGAATGCGCATTGCAAATTCTTTATTCAGTTGACATTCGTAAGGCAGCTCCGCTTGTAGAGATATCAACTGACTATTGGCAGAAAAACAGCGAAGATGATACCGTTAAACAATTTGCTATGTTATTAGTTGAGGGAACCTGTAAGAATTTAAAGAATATCGATAAGCTTATAACAGAGTACACTGATAACTGGCGAATTGAGCGTATGGCGGTTATTGACCGCAACATTATTCGCATGGCCACCTTTGAGTTGATTTACCTAGAACAGATTCCTCCTAAAGTGGCGATTAATGAAGCAGTAGATCTCGCGAAGAGATTTGGGGATGGTGAATCCGGCCGTTTTGTGAACGGGGTTCTGGACAAAATAAATAAACAAGAACGGAAAAATAAGTGAATTCAGATCGTAGATACATTGACTTGCATGTGCATACTAATTATTCAGACGGGACTTTTTCCCCAGTAGAAGTAGTCCGATACGCGATTGAAATAGAACTTACAGCGATTGCAATTACAGATCATGATTGCGTTGATGGTATTCCCCCTGCAATGGATGAGGCAAAAGACAGAGGCCTTGAGATAATCCCCGGGTTAGAACTCGCTGCTGAAATTGAGGACTTTGAAATCCATATTATAGGCCTAATGATTGATTGGAAAGACCCCTGGTTGAAGGAACAATTAAGAGAAATACGTAACGCGCGCAAAGAGCGTATGAAAAAGATGATCGAGAAACTAAACAATCTGGGTATTGGCATAAAACTAGAACAAGTCATGGCTTTAGGCCGGGAAGAAGGCGCAGTGGGAAGACTGCATTTAGCCAGGGCACTTCTTGAAGGCGGCTATATTCATAGCATTAGACAGGCATTTGTCCGATTTATTGGCAGAAATGGCCCCTGTTATGAGAAAAGAATGATCCTATCGCCTCAAAAGGCAATTGAGATGATAAAAAGAGTCAAAGGCATTCCCATATTTGCTCACCCGGGCAATATGCGGCATGATGAAATCATCCCTGAGCTTATGGAATACGGGTTAATGGGAATCGAAGTTTTGCATATAGATCATAATTCAAATGCTTCAAATCACTATAAGCAGCTAGCTCAGAATCATGGACTTCTTTTGAGTGGAGGTTCTGATTGCCACGGTGCGGGTAAAGGATATCCGCTAATGGGCAGAGTAGAAGTTCCTTATTCCTTCCTGGAAACACTCAAAGAAGCGCAAAAAAAAGAATACGGCGTAAATCAGCAGTAACCCGTAATCTATAAACTAAGAATAAAAAAACCTAAGTGTTTATTCCAAAGTATAAGGCTAAAAAATGAATGATCTTGATCTAAAATTCCTTAAAATGACAATCCCTTTAGCTAAAAAGGGGCTTGGCAGAGTTAGTCCAAATCCTCTGGTGGGTTCGGTTATAGTTAAAAGCGGTAAGATCATTTCAACTGGATACCATAAATACTGCGGTGGGGATCACGCGGAGATTAATGCTATAAAAAAAGCAAAACAAAGCTTGCGGGGAGCAATGCTTTATGTGAATTTAGAGCCTTGCGTTCATTTTGGACATACACCGCCTTGTAGTGATGCAATTATTAAAGCAGGGATAAAGCGTGTTGTAATAGGACATAGAGATCCCAACCCCATAATCCGCGGAAAAGGCATAAGAAAACTAGTTAAGGCAGGAGTTTTAGTTGAAATTTGCGAGCAAGCTCAGGCATTTGAAGATTTAAATGAAATATTCATCAAATACATAACTTTAAAAACCCCCTTTGTTTGCGTAAAAACCGGACAGAGTTTAGACGGGAAAATTGCAGCCTCAAGCGGCCAGTCAAAATGGATTACCTCAAAAGCATCACGAAATAGGGCACAATATTTGAGGAAAAAATACGATTGTATTATGGTCGGCATAAATACAATATTAAAAGATAATCCATATTTAAGTTGCCGTTATCGGAATAAACTTGAACCCGATATACCAATCAAACTGATTATTGATTCTCAACTAAGAACACCTTTTAATGCCAATATTTTTAGTAAGCTGTCTCCAGCGCCTGTAATGATAGCGACAACAAAGGCTGCTTCCTTAGAAAAAATCAGCCAGTTTAATAATATGGGGGTAGATATTCTAATTTGTCCTCATGGAAAGACAAAAAAAGTCGATCTAAAATACCTCATGAACCAACTATATAAACATGAGATATCCAGCGTGCTAGTTGAAGGCGGCGCTCAGATAAACGGAGCATGTTTTGATGATAAAATTGCCGATAAGATTAGTTTTTTCACGGCACCTAAAATAATTGGCGGTGAAAACGCGATAAATTCCATAGGGGGTGAGGGGATTTCCAATTTGCAAAAAGCGGTTATTATTGATAAAATAAAAATAACTAAGCTGGATAAAGATTTACTAATAGAAGGGAAAGTTAAGTATTAGGGTGTAGGTTGTGGGGGTATAGGGAGTAGGGCAAAGTGTGCTATCCTGAAATAGGCTAACAGAAAAGGGAGTAAATTGTTTGGACATGAAAACTGTTTTT
>JAGLQQ010000129.1 GCA_023136735.1 Candidatus Omnitrophota bacterium
CGGAAAGATTGGTATAACCATTACGCAGTAGGCCGTCGGTAAAGAATGAGGCGCGGTCATCACGAAAATGTCCTATGAAGATTTCATCACCCTTACTAAGCGGATACTGCACATTTGCCTGCGCATCAACTTTTACGAGAAATTTTAAATGCTGGTCAGTTTGATTGGGATTCAATTGCGCCTGTATACTTTGTACTGTAACTGGTGTTATCTTATTCACAAAAATGATCTCATCATCAAGGTCTTTACCTGTTTGCCTTTTAAAAGTCTTATACTCATCAGCGTATTTGCTTTTTACTTGTACAATATCGGCGGCTTTCCTAAATACATCCATATCCAATAAAGCAATCATTAGTTCAATTCTAAGATCATTAGGGATATTATGCCAGTCAGCATTTTCAATTTCATCCTGCATAACCGTATACATTTCAAGCAATGCTTGCAGCTGCTCCGCTGCTCTATATCCGTCAAGAAGCAAAGCCCGACGCGCAACAAGCAAAGTAGATCGATCATAATCAATATCTTCAATTCTTAAAGTGTTTTCTTTGCTATCAAGTATTGATTGAAGCGCTTTGCGCAGAAAATCTTTATTTGAATAAGTAGACTGTTTGGATAAAAGCGCCTCATAAATCTCAGCACGAATATGCCTCAAGTCTCCAAGCTGTGCCCCAAAGCCTAAATCATCTTTTTCAATTGCACTATTCACTTTCTCAAGCATTTTGCCCAATAACTTAACCGTGTTTGAGATATCATGGCCGCGTTTTAAAAGAGCGATTTGAGCCTTAGACTGTGATTCCAAACAAATATCACTATTAGCTACAGTAAAAACTTTCTCCAAATCTACAGCCATATACAGCTCAGACGGAATATCATAAGGGCTATCGAAGTTTTCAGATATCTTTTTAAAAGCCGCGGTATATTCCCCAACACTTACTCCATGTCTTATAAGCCCTATCATGGCCATTTCTTTATCCCTATATTCCGTCTGTCTTCCCAATACCTCGCTGTCCTGGCCAATAGGAGTTTGGGCAATTTTCTGCAAACGATTGATCAGGGAATTTCGTATCGTCAGGTGAATTACAGGACTAATGTTCTGTTCAGAACTCATTTGACTTATAAGAGCTATCGGATTCTGGCTTACAACATTGAAAATAGATTTCTGGAGATTAATGGTCCCGATCTGAATACTAGGAGAAAGATAATCTTTTGAAACAATAGTGTTTATATCAGCGGAAAACGCTATCTGGGTAAGAAAAAAAATATGACAAATACTAAAAGCAATGCTGCGTACTATCTCTCTGTTATTTCTTATCATTATAAACTCCTAAAATTTAACTTAATAAACATCTAAGCAAAAGAATTAAAATTTCTATAAAGTCTACCACCAAATTAATAAAATTGCAAATTTTTTCCCATATTTCAACTTATTTATTAACAATGGGTTACAAACATCTTGATGATCATGGAAGCTTAGGCTTTGATTGAATAGGATTTCAGGATGATTTTCGCGCGAAGGCTGTCTTTTTGTAGTTGTTTTTTAAGCAGTTGCGCTGAGGCGAACTTCTTTTCATTTCTGATCTTTTTTATAAAAAACAGCTCAATCGTCTGGCCGTAGAGATATTTGTCGAAATTGAATATATTCGCCTCAATAAAAAGCTTTTGCGTATAAGCATAAAAAGTTGGACGTCTGCCGATATTTAGCATCCCTCCATACCATTTGTTTTCAATTTTCGCTCTAATGGCGTATACACCGTTTGGAGGTAATGCTTCCTGATGCGGATCGATATTCGCAGTTGGATAACCCAGCACTTTCCCCCTGCTGTCTCCCCTTACTACAGTTCCCAGAACGCTGAATTTCCTACCCAGGAGTTTACCTGCTTCATAGAGCCTGCCCTTTTCAATGAGATTTCTGATAAAAGAACTGCTGATAATTCTGCCTGAGCTTTTAACAGATTCTAAAGCGTCAACTTTAAAGCCGGACTTCTGAGCCGCTTTTTTAAGCAGTTTTGTATTGCCGCTTTTATTTTTACCGAAATTAAAATTACTTCCAATAACTACATGTGAAACATTCAAACACCCAAGCAGAACCTTATTGATGAAATCTTCAGGACTCATCCCGGCAAAACTTTTCTTAAAGTCAACTATTAAGCAAATATCCGGATTAAGTTCAGCTATTAAGGCAACTCTATGTTCAATACTGTTTAGCAATGCCGGAGATTTTCCTGGATTTGTAATGCGCATGGGATGAGGATAGAAAGTCAGCACTACACTCTTGCCTTTTATCTTCTTTGCAATGCTCACAGCTTTTTTTATTATTCTTTTATGAGCACTATGCACCCCGTCAAAAGTACCTATGGCAACAACCACCGGTCCTTTAGATTTTAAAGCACTGAAATTATTTATTCCTTTAATTATTTTCATGTATTTAAAGCTGCTCTTTTTAGGTCATGGTTCAAGGTTATGTCTAAATTTTTAAGCAATTCATGAATTTAGGCAAATATGCTGATTAACTTAAGAAACATCTATATCTTTATAATCCTGCTGTTGATATCAGCTGCCGCACACTCTTTTATATCCTCAACCTTAATCGCATCATCAACATTATACTCACCCACGCCCAACCGCCTCAGCCCATTCATATGCGAAGCGCATCCAAGTATCACCCCAATATCCTCGCATATTGTTCTTACATATGTACCTTTAGAACATCGTATCGTGAAATACACATGCGGCAGCTCTATTTTTGATATATCTATACTTGTAATTTTAATAGACTGAGGCTCTCTTTTAATAGAAATCCCTTTTCGCGCCAGAGCATAAAGTTTTTTCCCACCCACTTTTTTAGCGCTAACCATAGGAGGTATCTGTTTGCTCACCCCTAAAAACCCATCAAAAGCCTCTTTAATCTGCTCTTTTGAAAAACCTGGGACTTCTTGTTGAGAGATTATTTTTCCGGTATGATCAGCCGTGTCTGTCCTTATTCCAAGCGTAAGCCTTACTTCATATGTTTTATCAAGCCCGGTAAAAGAACCGGCCTTTTTTGTAGAAGCCTTACTTATCAAAACAAGTAAAAGGCCCGTAGCTTCAGGATCAAGCGTTCCCGCGTGTCCAATCTTTCTTATCTCAAGCTTAGCCCTAAGGATATCTATAACATCATGTGAAGTCATCCCTGTAGGTTTATCTATAAGTAATAATCCATTTATGTCCATATTTTAAAAACAGTATTACGTCATGATTGCGTATCGCGTTAAAAACCGAAGGATGATGGACGATCGTTCACGTTGTTCACTAGGACGAAGGATAAAAAGACTCAATACTCGGCATTCAATACTGTTTAGGCCTTTCCATTTTTTTCTTTATTGCCTGCTCAACAACGTTTAAAAGCAGCTTCTCTGCTTCATCCATATTCTTTTTAATAACACACCCGCTTGCAGCCTTATGCCCTCCTCCGCCGAAAGTTTTAGCAATAACATTTACATCAATATCTGTCTTTGACCTGAAACTGACTTTAACACCCTGGCCATTTTCCATCTCTCTTAAAAAAGCAACTACTTCCGCGCCTTCTATCATGCGCACCAAAGCGATAAAATCCTCACAGCAATCAGACGTAAGTCCATTTTTGCTCATCATCTCATTTGTAACTTTAAACCAGACAAACTTAGCATCATCTGTTCTTTTTAGATTAGTAAGCACTTGGGCCAAAAGCTTAAAAGTATTAAATGATTTTGTCTCATAGATATTTTCATATACTTGTTTAGAATTAATATCATAAAGCAAAAGATCAGCAGCTATCTGATGAGTTCTAGAAGTTGTATTGGAGTAGCGGAAAGATCCCGTATCTGTCATTATCGCCACATAAATACATAGAGCGCTAGCATCATCAATTGCCATATGGCTGCTTTTAAATAGTTCAAAGATCATCTCTCCCACTGAGGAACAATGCGCGTCAACCCAGTTTATATCCCCGAACTCACAATTACTCACATGATGATCGATACAAATCACATATTTTCCTTTAATTATATCTTTTACCCCACCGATCCTCTCAAGTGTAGGAGAATCAAGTATTATCGCGACTTCAAATTCAACAACTTCATCACCTAAACTTTCAACCTGCTCAACACTTTCAACTCCAGGCATAAACATTATATTTTTCGGCACGCAATCCTGATTAACTATTCTGACTTCCTTATCCATCATTTTCAACAAGTTTGCCATCGCCAGCTGAGAACCTATAGCATCACCCTCAGGATTAATATGTCCCGCGATTAAAAACCGCTTATGCTTTTTTATAATATCAAGAATCTGCTTTTTAATCATCTTCGCCCTCTTCTTCCTCTAATTCCACGCTCTTGGCTTCTTCTAATTCTTCCTTTTCTTCTCGCTCTTTTTCTATTACATCGAAAATCTTTCCAATATGGATACCATATTCTGTAGAGGTATCTAGTTTAAAAAATATTTCTGGAGTATAGCGCAGCTCCATCGTGTCCCCAACCAGCTTTCTAATATATTTGTTTGCGCTAGTGAGTCCATCATGCGCTTCCTTCTTCTTATCAGCTTCTCCTAAAACACTATAAAAGACCTTGGCACTACGTAAATCATTGGTAAGTTCTACTTTGGTAATTGTAAGAAACCCTATTCGAGGGTCTTTTATCTTATCATGAATAATTGTGCTTATTTCTTCTTTAATACGCTGGGCAACTTTTTCTTTTCTTTGACTCATTTAAAATCTCCATTTTTTATCCGCTCAATTATAGAGCGTGTATAAGCATTATGCGTATGGTAATTATTATAGTTTTAAACTTTTATCTGCTTATGGGCCCTAACACAGAAAATCATGAACATATTATCTTGTTGGCAAATTCAAGTTCTTCTTTCTTAGTGGTTATTAACCCATCAATTTTCGCGTAAAGTGTTTTCTTTAATGCCTGCTTAAAGCGCGGCCCTGCGAAAGCAACGTTTTTTTTAAGGTCATGACCCGTGATTTGAAGCTTTATATTAGCATATTTTCTTAAGAATTTTATATAAAATTCTTTTTTCTTCATTATCTTTGTCATAGCCATAAAAAAAAGCAAAACTTCAATAGGCAACGGCTTAAAAAGTGAGTACAAAGTACTCGGTTGCATTTTATTGCTTTTGTTTATAGCCTGGTGGGTCTTCTGCTGTCTTTCCTTACTCAAAAACACACAATCCTGCACAGACTTTTTAAAGTTAAAATTATTAAAAACTTCTTGAGTCTCTTTAATAGTCAAATCATCCAGGATTACAAGCAGATAGAGAATATCCCGTTTTAGTTGTCCTTGAAAAAAACTAAGTTTATACCAGGCCAACACTTCCTCAATTGATTCAAGACTTTGCTGCATTTTTTTATTGAACCTCAAACGCTGGTGAATAAACTTCAATTCATGCAATTGCGCCATGCGACGGATAACTTTTATAGGATGAGGCTCATTTAAAAGCAGCATTAGTTCATCTGCTATTCTGAATTTGCGCAGCCTTCCAAACATTTCAAGGTCAACAGCCGCCTGTATTAAATTTTCTGTATGTTTATCTATCAGAAAATCAAATCTTTGCTCAAATCGAATGGCCCGAAAAATACGGGTTGGATCTTCCACGAAACTAAGGTCATGCAAAACACGAATTCTTTTTTCCTTAATATCTTTTTCTCCTTGAAAAAAATCGATCAGTTTCGCGAATTTTTTTTTATTTAAACCCAGCGCAAGCGTATTAATCGTAAAATCACGACGGAATAAATCTTGCCCAAGAGTACTTGAGCTAACAACTGGCAAAGCAGCTGGAGTTTCATAAAGTTCAGTGCGAGCCGTAGCAATATCTATGATCGTATCATCTTTGAGTGTGATCTTAGCTGTTTTGAATCTGTGATGAACCTTTACCTTAGCTATGAGTTCATTTGCTACCCCCTTCGCAAACTCTATAGCATTAGCCTCGACAACAATATCCATATCCAGATTAGCCCGGCCAAGCAATAAATCACGCACAAAGCCTCCGATAATATAAACCATGATATTTTGCTTATCAGCAATCCCACCTATCTTTTTAAGTAAAAGTATAGTCTTTTTAGGCAAAATCCGTTCCATCTTTTTCTGGAAGTCCTTTGACTTGGTAACTTCTGCCTTAGTCACCTTTTTCTTCGCCTTTTTTATAAATACATCTTTATAATTACCCTTTAAAATATCCCTACGTGATATAACTCCGATCAGCCTGCCTTGCTTAATCACAGGCAGAATTTCAAGCCGCTCATCAGATATTATTCTTTTCACATCATCCATCGGAGCATCTGAACCTACTACTGCCACTTTCTTGCGCAAATACCCTTTAATCGGCGCATGCGCAAACCCCTGACTTATAGCGCCATTAACATCACTTTTTGTAATAATCCCTGCGAATTCCCCATTATCAACAACTGCCATAGCCCCAAGGCCTAGTTTGTTCAATATCGTTTTAGCCTTTTCTATAGGTAACTTTAAATTAAACGTGTTAAAACACGCATCCATTATATCCGCGGCATTAATCTCAGATTTTACTTTTTTCTTAAGAATAGTTAAAAGCTCTTTTTCTATTTCAGCAATTTTTTTACCCCTAATTGTCGCGGATGCGGCACTCTTATGTCCGCCTCCGTTAAATTTTGTGATAATATTGCTTACATCTACAGATTTTATGCGGCTGCGGGCTATCATTTGAACTCTTTCCTTTATTTGGACAAGAGCAAACAATATACTGAAATTTTCTATTTCAAGCAGCTTATGGGTAACCCAAGCCAGGTCAAGTGATTCATCATCAATACGAACGCTAGCAATAGCGATATTTACACCACCAATGCGAAAAATCCTTGTAGCATCTATCATCTGAGACAGTAAATGCATCTCCTTTTTGCTAAGTTCACGGCTAAGGCTCGCTGCAATCAGGCTTAAATTAGCACCATTAGAAAACAGGTAGCTTACCATATCAATATCTTTCTTAGTCGTTGTCCCAAATGTCAGAGAACCAGTATCTTCATAAATGCCTAAAGCAAATATTGTCGCCTCAAGCGGACTTATAGGTATCTTTCTTTTTTTAATTATTTCTAGTAATATAGTTACCGTAGCACCTCTGCGCTGGTATATATCTTTATCAGCCTTTAAATCGTTTTTCCCTCTTGGATGATGATCATAACAATGCAGCAACAGACCCGGATTTTTTATGAAATCAGCTGCTTTTCCTATTCTGCTTTTTATTCTTGTATCTACCAATATCAAACGACGCATTTTTGTAAAATCCACATGCTTTTCATTCTCCGCCCGGATACACTCATGCAGCAGGGATAAAAAGTTGCGAACACCGCGTTGTTTAGATGAGGGCAGGATAACTTTTGCCTTTGGATAAAGTTTTGATGCCCCAACCAAGCTAGCTAATGCATCAAAATCCGCGTTATTATGTGTTACGATTACATCCATAAGAAAATCCGAGGTTAAAAGTTACAAGTTAAAAACTAAACATACAGGTATTGTTGTTAAGAATTGATTCCTACTTCTTTTTCTTTATATTTGCAGTCTTACTTTTTACGCCCTACACCAATGCATGTCTTGTCCTGCAATAGTTGACA
>JAGLQQ010000013.1 GCA_023136735.1 Candidatus Omnitrophota bacterium
AAAGAAGAAGATTAAGCGCAATATTTTAATCCTATACTAAGTAATGTTGATGTTGACTGGCTAACAGATCAACGGGGCAATTGGTACTCGGTTTATGATAAAAGAAATAAATGGACTTACTATAGAATGTGTTAAGGGAGATATTGCTCAGCAGAAAGATTTTCTTGCGGTTGTAAATGCGGCTAATGCCCAGCTCATGCCGGGTGGAGGAGTGGCGGGAGCGCTGCATAGAGCTGCTGGTTCCGGCCTTGCGAGGGAATGTGAATCATTAGCTCCTATTAAGCCGGGCGAAGCAGTTATCACTTCAGGACATAACCTGCCTAATAAATTTGTTATTCATTGCTTGGGACCGGTATATGGCAGAGACATGCCTAGTGCTGATCTGCTTGCTGCTTGTTATCGCAGAGCTTTGAGCCTTTGCGAGGATAACTATATTGATTCAATAGCTTTTCCAGCCATATCAGCAGGCATATTCGGATATCCTATGCAAGAGGCGGCGCTTGTTGCTTTTAGGACAATAATTAAAAGTTCGCAGCAGCTCAGACAAGTAAAAAGGATAAGATTTGTCTTGTTTAAGGAAGAATACGTGAGAATTCATAAAAACGTACTTTCCGGGCTAGAGTAGAAGATTCTGTCAAAGGAAAATTCTTGGAGTATAAATTTTTGTCTGATATAATATATTATATTTAAACATATCCTAAGGGGAAGTACTAAAATGAAAAAAATAAGCTTTTTGGTTATTATTTTTACGGTTTTCATGACTTTATCAAGTGCTGGATTTGCTCAATCAGATACTTCTTTTTACAATACAGCGAAAGATGCGGTTGCTACAGGGGATAAAGATTATGCTTTTATGTGTTTTCGCTCACTTCTAAAGCTAACGCATGAGTCTAGATATCATAAGGAAGCGCTTTTTGCTACAGGAGAGTATTATTATTCTATAGGTGATTATAGAAGTGCTGATAAAGCTTTCTCAAGTTTTATTGATGCTTATCCTAAGGATGAAGCGCTGCCTTATTCTATTGTTTATTTACTGAAGCTAAGCAAGCAAATGCAAATAAGTAAAACAATAGAGGATTTAAGAAAGCAAGTTATTACCTTTAAGCAATTAAGCCTTCTTTTTAGCGAGTTTAAGGAACTCTCTTTTATCTCCCCGCTTAATCTTCATTATAAGGCGATCTATTTTATCGACCGTATAGAAATATACATTAATGAGGCATTGTTTGAAAAAATATACTTCTAAGTTACGCCTATTTTTTTGTATATTGCTAATCGGTGTTTTAATTATCTTGCGCTTATCATTCGGTATTAAAACAGTGCTTTTGGAAAATAAAGCTAAGCTTCAGCGTCAATTAAGTGAATATCTGCTGCATGAAACAACCATAGAAAGTCTTAGCTATATTCCGCCGAATGTTTTAATTTTAAAGAATATTTCTGTTAGTTATGGCAAAGAGGGAAAAAAGGAAGATTCACCGCTTTTTATAAAAAGCGTAAAGCTCGCGTTTTCCTTGAGTCAGCTATTGGGGAAAAAAAATATAGTAGTTAATAAGGTAGTGTTTGTTAATCCCCGGATTGATTGCAATAAACATCAAATATTTTTCAAAGAGAATATTGAAGGTATAATTAGGGCCATAAAATTTCTAGCCCACGGCAGGCCGCTAAAACTTGTGTTTGAGAAAGCAGAGTTTATTTTTGGCCGAAAGTGCGGTTCTGGGAATCTTATTCTCGGGGACACTACTTTCAATATAGACCTCAGGCGCAATATACGGAGCACGGGGCGCATCAGGTGTTTGAAGTTCAAAGAAGTAGATTCCATTAGAGAAGTTGTTAAAAGTTTATTTGTGCCTGGATTTTCTTATGCCTTTGAAGGCGCACTCGTGCCTGATGGACTTTCAATAGGAAGAATAGAATTAGATGCTGTGAATTTTCAGGCAGCACTTCAAGGGGAGATTATTAAGAGTGTTCTAAAGCTTAAGGGATTTGCTACGCTTAAAAAGTTTCATGGAGGGTCTCTGCCTATTACTTCGAATAAGGTTAGCAAATCATTTGACAATTTTAAGGATCTCATCCGATACGGGCGGCTGCCTAAGAAAACCGGCATTGCGGCAGGGGGGATAAATATCCTGGATATTAATTGTTTGATAAAATTCGACTCTAAGCATATAAGGGCGCAAAACGTGGAATTTTATTTAAATAATGTTCCCGTGAGTATACAGGGGGAAGCGGCTTTTGGGGATAAAATCAATACATGGATAAAACTTTCTACTTTTGCGGACCAGCGCGCCTCAAAGCGGGCGAATAATCCGCAAAGGCTGGATGTTGCTTTAAAGTGCAGTACAAAAGATGGCAAAACCAGCGGGGAATCTGATGTTGTTTTTCTTGCGGATTCTGCTAAGGGAAAATCTCTGCATAGAGTTAAGACGTCATTTAGTAAACTTAGCGCGGGTTTTCTGCCGGATACTCGTCTAAAAATACTGGTAGAAAAAATGGCGGTGCAATACAGCCGTAATAAAGGAGTTTTTAACTTTTTGCTTAGTGACTTTGGCTCGATGTTTAATTTTATTGATAAAGGTATTAAGTTTATTAAATTTAGTTCAAAACTTTATGACGGTACGCTGAAGGGGCATGTCGCTGGAGATATAGGCCAGTGGCCGCCTAAAGTAAATTGCAATCTCTCTGTTGCTAATGTAAGCGCTTGGCAGCTTGATTCTTTACTGCTTTCTCTTTTTGGAGCTTATCGCAGTTTACCGACAAAGCTTCAAGGGCGAATAGATGGGGGATTTACTTGCGATTTAGAATATGTGAATTATCCTGAGCCGAGATTAAAGGGTAAGACAATAATTAAAGACGGTTATTTGGACAATATAAAGTTTTTTGTTTGGCTGGGAGAGTTCTTTGGCCTTCCTGATTTGAAACAAATTAAATTCAACGAGCTTTCAGTGCAGTTTGAATCAACCCAAAAAGCTTCTATGCTTGAAAATATAAAGCTGAAGGCAGACAAGGTTTATTTAGAGGGAAATTTTTTGCTTAAAAGTAATGAATTTGTAACAAGCAATTTATCTGTTGTGCTTGCGCGGGAATACTTGAAGACATCCGGGAAATTTAGTATGTTACTTGCCTTGATGGGCAAGCAAACAGAATATTTTAATTTCGATTTTCAGCTCTCAGGAGTATACAGTAAGCTTAATTTTAAGTGGCAAAAGTCAGCTTTTAAACAAAGACTTAAGAAAATGCTTCCGGGTTTTATTGAACGCGGGCTTGAGAGAAAAGTTGAAAGAGCAATCCAGTCCATCGCTTCTGAAAACAAATGAAGTTCACCCGGGCTATGGTTCGACTTTGCTCACCATCCTGAGCCAGTCGAAGGAAAGCCCGGGGTTTCTGAGCGGAATCCCGCAGATTTACTTTCATCCCCGGCTTTAAAGCATGCGGGATAAGAGTTTGTATTTCCTGTGAAGCTATTTTTTTAATAGTTCCAGGTCCTTATTTTCTACGCTTTTGTCGTAATGCTTATTTCTGGTATTCTGATCGACCATTATAGGCGTGCTTGTAGAGAGATGTTGAAGGGTTCTCTTTTTTTGCTGTTTGTCAGACATCAATAGCTGCTTTTCTGAGGTCTGAGTATTTATTTGCTGAATGTTTTCGCTTTTTATGCTCTCGTGTTTGTCCGGGGTTGCGCCAACTAATACGCTGGGCGCCTCATTTGCGTTTTGTGTATTCACTAAGTTTTTCAAATTCTGCATGCTGAGTAAAAGCATGTTAGAAGATATTGATGTGGATTCAATCAGGTTGCTTTCTTCGGGTCTTGATTTTAAATCAGGTTTCTGATCTTGTTCATTGTTATCAAGTTGTGTTGTTGCGTCTAATGTCAATGAAAGAAAATTCACATCAGATGACACTTCAGGTGTATAGCCTATATATGCGTAGAATGAGGCAAGTGTTGGTGTATTATCATGCGGCTTAGTTGTAATCGTCATATTCATTGTTGTAAGATTGAAAAAACTGCTTATCATTTGAGTGCTTGTAAGCAAATTCTTCATTAGGTTGACATCCTGCTCGTCAACATCTCCGTCTTTGTCAATATCCAGAGGGTCTTCTTCTTCTCCTGATTTGCTTGAGGAGTCTTCCTTTGCCTTTTTTTTTCCGCTGTCTAATTTTTTTGGTACAGAAAGAAAAGGCAGCAGAGACTTTAATGGTGTATTGCTGATATAAACTTTCAGGTCCTCATTATCAATAGAATTATTGCGGTTAAAGTCAAAGAGAGAGTTATAGGTAAGATCCCCAAGGCTTTTCCCGTAAGTATGGGAAAAGGCGCTAAAGCTGAATTCTTCCTGCTGGGCTGATGAAGCAAAACCTGTAAAAAAAAGAGAAATAAAAAAAATAACGGATAGGAAAAAAATAATTTTTCTATTCATGATGGTTCCTCCTTTGTATAAAGTATAATAAAGCAGAATAAATCAAATCCAAACTATATGTTTATATATAAAGTATAATGAAGATATTATTATAAGTAAAATCATTTAAAAACTTTCACTTAAAGTATAGCATGTAAACTAACTCTTAACAACATAGCAGCTATGAGCCTGCTGAGATGAAAAGTTGTAACCATTTGCAAATAATTATGTTAACATATAATTATGTTAACATATAATCATTAAAAAAACCGCATTGTAATTAGCGGTTGTCTGTATATCTCAGCAAAGAGTTGAGGAGGCAAAAGTATAAACCAACAGTTATTTAATTTTTGCTGCGGAATTCTATGGGCGTGAGTTCATAGATGACTGTCAATGATTATCCTCCAGTTTCCACCAAAAAGATAGGCGGA
>JAGLQQ010000130.1 GCA_023136735.1 Candidatus Omnitrophota bacterium
CGATTTATTGCTCAAGATTTACCCAAATCTTTTTGTTTATCTCCTTTAGCCCCGAAGGTTGTTATCCTTTATCCCACCAAAGATGATTTCAAAGAAGTAGCAATCTTAAGCTGCCTTGGGCAAGATTACCATAATTTCAAAGTGTATATTTTAGATGACAGCATCGATGAAAAAAATAAACTGAAAATTGATAATTTTGTAAGTAATCATAAAACAGTTAAACTTATCAGGCGCGAAAGCAAAACTGGATTTAAAGCGGGAAATCTAAATCATGGATTAAAGCAGATTGCGGATGAATACGAGTACTTTGCTATCTCAGACGCGGATGGGATTTTGCCTAAAGATTTTCTCACGCGCTTGATCCCTTATTTTTCTCTAGACAAAAATATTGGGTTTATTCAGTCTCAACAACAGACTAATCCTAAACAAGGTTTTATTTTTAGCGAATATCTAAAACACCAAACTAGGCTTCATTATAAATATTTTGTTCCGGCAAAAAATAAATATGGCTATGTGTTGTTTTATGGCCACGGGGGAATTATCCGAATGAATGTTTGGAAACAGGTTGGTGGCTTTCCGGATTCAATTACTGAAGATTTTATTTTTACCTCTGAAGCTCTTAGGTTTGGATATCGAGGACTCTTTGTATCTGATGTGATTTGTTATGAGGATTTTCCTGAAGATTACCATAAATATCGAAAAAGGGGAGAACGCTGGATTAGCGGTACAGTAGACTATTTTTTGAAATACTATCCGAAGCTCTTATTTTCAAAACATGCTACCTGGATTGAAAAGGTAGATATACCTCTTTTTGCCGGCAGGCTTCTTTTTGGTTTGCCATTTATTCTCTTTCTTTTTATTGTCTCTATCGCGCTTCCTCTAACAATAAAATATTTCAATCTATACTTACCCTTAAACACTATGCCTATTCCGCTTTTTGAAAGCATACCCTTGTTTTTCTCCGGATCATATCAAGTGGGGCAGAACCTTTATACTAGCTGGGCGTTTGAATTTTTTATTGCTATGTTGCTTTACGCATTTTCTGATCTGGCTTTTGCCGTGATCGAATGGTATAAAAAGCCAATAAAGATGTTTAACTTCATGGCGCAATACACCTTTGTTTGTTTTAGCACAATTATTTATTTTGCTATAGTAATTTTTTTGTGTTTTTTGCCTTTAAAAAAGACTTTTTATGTGAGCGGCATAAAGAAGTATCAGCTTTCGAAACAAATTTTATTCATTCCGATCAAAATTGATAGGTTTAGTATTTTTGAAGCATTAGTAGGAATTAGCCTGATTTTAAGTGTTTTTCAAACATCAAATATTTGGTTGTTTCCGATAGCGGTTGCCTTAATCGCGAATCCATTACTTTATAAATTCAAATGGGAAACCCCGGGTATTTATCTTATTATCATTTTACCGTTTATTCTCTTTCTTTTGATTCTTTTAATCATCGGTCTATCTTTTTTCTAATTAGCTTGACATTCTGATAATTACAGGTATATATTTAAAATATGTAGGAAGGGCTTTTTTAATAATAAAAATTGGAGTGTGCATATGAAAAGAGCAAATCTAATAACCTTATTTATATTTTTCTGCTTTATCGCATTGTTCGCATTTAAAATCATAAACGCCCAAGCTACTAGAATTGTTCTAGATGAAATAATTGAAGACATTCCGGAAAAATGGTGGGAAGGAGGATGGGATAAGAAAGATGAGCTGCAAAGCTTTATCCAAACCCATTCTGCGGATAATCGCGACGCCCTGGCAAAAGCTCAGTATTGGATTGGATGCAACTATTATAGTCAAAGAGATAATGAAGCGGCGATAGCTGTTTTTAAAGAGCTCATTCAGGATTATGCTGATTGCTGGTTTGCCTGTGCCAAAGCACGCTTTGAAATAGGGCAGGTCTATGTTTATCGGATATATGATTATGATAAAGCTATTGTTAATTTCCGAAAAGTAATCAGCGACTATCCTAAGTGTGAAGTAACTGCCCAGGCCCAACGGATGATCGGATATACTCTATGGCAAATGCGTGAAAACGAAAAAGCTTTTATTGAATATGGTAAAGTTTGGGGCAATTATCCGCAAGCAAAGCTGGAAATCGCTAAAGCTTATTGGGAAAGTGGCAATCTTAGCTTTCAGGAGGCTTTAAAGAATAATATCTTTGAAGATAAAAAAGTGACCAAATTAACACAAGCACTTTCTTTTTATAAACAAGCCTATCTCTACTGTCCTGATGAGGAAGCAGAGCTTGCGGAATGGACTGTTGATGCCATTGTAAATAGTTTTAAAATATTAGATGGCAATCGTCAGCGAGCGGATGATTTTATCCGTTATCAACGTTATGTGCTGACAAGTGATAACAGTTTACTCTCTGAAGGCCAAAGTGTAGCAATTCAAGATCCATTGAAGGATTTTTAACTTAATCAATAATAGGGAAATAATACTTATGAAAAGCAAAGCTAAATTGATTACGATTGCTATCATAACCTTACTTTTTCTTTGTCAGCTACTCAGTTATGCTTATCAGAACTCGCAACTTAAAGCAACCAAACTCCATGTAAATAAAATAGGCGCCTTAAGCATTAACGCAAGACTTGCAATGCATGAAGGTGACCAAGAGAAGATGAAAAAGGCATATGACCAACTTACCCAGGCTTATCAGGAATATATCCACAATCCCAGTGTTTCAGAAATAACTAGGAGAAAGACCAAAAGAAAGCTAGCTCAGACTTTTTTGAAGGTGGGAAAAGAGGAAGAAGCGATACAAACAGCTAATGAATTACTTAGCGAAAATCCGGATGATAAAGCCGCGTTAAAGACAAAAGCTAAAATATATGAGGAAGATGCAGCTAGATTACTTCCAAAGGGAAAATATCTCGAAGCAATTAGCATTTACCAAGAACTCATTAGCTGGGACATAACTCCTAAACTAACCGCTTCCTATAAATTTATGATTGCTCAGATCTACGAAGTGCAAAATGATCAACAAGGAAGTTTTATCTGGTACAACAAGATAGTAGATGAGCATGAAGATTTGCTGCATTGGCCGGCATGCGCGACTTATAGTATTGCTAGGATTTATGAAAAAAATGGACAGATTCAGCAAGCAAAACAGCTCTACCAGAAAATTATTAAATTTTATCCTAAATCAGGGTGGGTGAAAGCGGCAATCGAAGCTATAGAGAGTTTAGATGATCAAGAGGCTTAAGTTAGGACATATAATGAAAACAACAAATGAGATTAAACTTTTAGCAGGTCTAATTATTTTCATCGGGTGTGTATTAACGACAGCTAATCTTTATGCTTGCGCGGAGCTTTTAGTAAATGACGCTTATAGCACAACTTTACCTGCAGATGGAGAATCAACAGCTGTCGTCAGAGTAATGTATCGTCTTAGTTCCGGAGTGCCTTGGGAAGGGCAGCCGGTAACTCTTTCTTTAAGCCCGGATTCCGGCTATTTAGAAAATAGTACTCTCATTCTCAATAGCTCTGGATTTGGCTGGACTGTATATCATCCTGGAGATGAGCCTGATGCAGTAACTCTTACTGCGGTGTTCCACGAAGGTACAGTAAGGACGGCAAATATTTATCTTTTTGGAGTGGATATAGAATCAGTCAAACCTGATGTTATTTGTTTAGATAAAGATAAAAAAATCAAGAAAGATGTGATAATAAAATATAAAATTGAGCCCCCTGAATATACGGCATCAACTGTCCATGTAGAGATATTGGAGGATGACACGGTCATTGAGACATTAGAAGGGGCAAATAAATTGGGTGAAGGTACCGCTACGTGGATAAAAGGGAGCGAGGTTGAAAGTGCTGAACTGACAAAGAAATATGATGTCCAAATAGTACTAAATAAGGATACTGATAGGGAATACAGATCAGAAAAATTCCTTATTAGAATAGTCCCTCCTTGGATAATAGATGTTATGACTATTGGCGACGC
Organism: Candidatus Omnitrophota bacterium; assembly: GCA_023136735.1. GTDB lineage: Bacteria > Omnitrophota > Gorgyraeia > B26-G9 > B26-G9 > JAGLQQ01. The sequence goes on from JAGLQQ010000130.1 coordinate 3,962, forward strand.
AGATCATGAAGATGATTCAAGAGGCATCCTGAAATTTCGTGTTAATACAATACATGAAAGTCAAGTAGATATAGATAGAGAACGAATAAAATTCCTGGCTTATTCATTTGGGCATTCTATTAAGATTGGTAAAGCGGAAATACCAATAGGTGGTTCATGTTGGGCTTCAGGGGTATTGGGCGGAGAATATTTTCAAAATATTTCTGCAAAAGTTAAAATATATGTTATAGGAAGGCTTTTTGGTGAAATATATATATCAGTTCCTGGATTTGCAGATTTTGATATACAATTAAAAATAGATGATAAAAATTATAGATCCTTATATTCCGAGGAAAAAGAATCTGTAAAATACGATGGAGACATTTTTGAGTTTAGCAAAATAATCGGAACTATGTCCGCGGACACACATAAGATTTTAGTTAAATTTACAGGAGATACTTCTGCATTTGGAGAAGGTGGTCTTGCTGCTGTTCAGTTTAATGACCGTTACGAACAAGGATATTTTATTTTTGTTGACAAAATAATTATTGAGGCATTAGATGTGAAACAATAATATAATTGCTAATAGCAAATTAAAATCAAGGAGGTTGTATAATGAAAAAAATGTTAATAAAAGTTGGGGCCATTTTTATAATATTTATTTTAGTAGGCACATTTTATCTTGTTTGTAGTAGAGCTGATGATGTGGAAAAACAGATTGAGAATCTAAATGAGGAAGTCAGAAAAGCTCAGATGTCTGGAGATAAAGAGGTGCTAAATGAAGCCTTGAAAAAATACGAAGAATTTATAAATAATAACGCAGAAGTAAAACAGGCCTTGGATAGTTATAGTCATGTTGGAGATAAAATATTAAAACGTAAAAAAATAGCCGAAGATTATTTTACGCCAGGGAAATATGAATTAGCGTTAAATGAATATCAAAAAATATTAGTTCTTACTTCTGAAGAAAAGAACCAACATAATTTTGGGCCCCAAAGGGCATCTGCCTTTATTGAAATAGGTAAGATTCATTTGATGATTGCCGATGAAACATTTAAAAAGGCATTGTTAGAGAAAGTATCACCATTAGATAAGAAATACATAGAAGACAAAATTAATTCTTTAGAAGGTTTTCTTCCAAATAAAACTACAAATAAATAGCTACCATCTCCTGCAACCATGTCAGCGAAGGCTACTTTAAAAATATAGGAGGACCAATTCAGTGGTATCCGATAGCAAATACAGTTATTGATAGTGGAAAGAACAATACAAAAAAGCAAACATTAAAATCATGGATGAACGATTTAAAGATTTAGAAAAGTTTTTTATTGAAGAGCCAAAATCTAAAAATAAATATATAGATATGATCTTCCCCCGAGAAAGTGGACACAACGAAGAGAGAATGGTAGGATAGCCATAATCTCGAAGGAGGTGTCATATGGAGGGTAGGAAAATAAGGCGGTTTGATAAAGAATTTAAGATTTCGGCGGTTAAAATGATTACCGAAACAGGACACAGTGTGGCTGAAGTAGCCCGTAGTTTGGACATAACAGCAAATGTACTTTATATCTGGAAGAAGAAGTATTCTGGAGAAGGAGCGAAAGCTTTTGTCGGGACAGGTCAGTTGACGGAACTTTCGGCATTGCGTAAGCAGCTTCGGGAAGTCACAATGGAGCGCGACATATTAAAAAAAGCAGTCGGCATATTTTCAAAAGAAGGTCAGAACGGTTCAGATTTATAGATAAATATCGAACTGATTATCCGCTCGGGATAATATGCCGGGTATTAGAAGTAACAAGGAGCGGTTATTACGCTTGGAAAGACAGGCCTAAGAGCCAACGTCGGATAGAGAACGAGAGATTGCTCATTGAGATACGCAGGTGTTTTATTGGAAATAACAGCGAATACGGATCACCGCGAATATGGCGTGAGCTTAAGGCAATAGACATAGCTTGTTGCGAGAACCGTGTTGCCAGGTTAATGAGTTTAGAAGGACTTGTCGCAGTACATAGAAAGAAGTTTATGGCCACAACAAATTCAAAACATAATCTGCCTGTATGGCCAAACATTCTGAATCGTAATTTCAATGTGTCTACTCCGGATAGGGCGTATGTGTCGGATATTACGTATCTTTGGACCAAGGAAGGCTGGTTGTATCTGGCTATAGTACTTGATCTATATTCTCGCGGTGTGGTAGGATTGGCAATGGATAGAACAATAGCCGGAGAATTGACCCGGAGGGCATTGATACAGGCTATTTTAAGGCGAAATCCCGGTAAAGGATTGATTTGTCATTCGGATAGAGGCAGTCAATATGCGGCTAATGATTACAAGGCTATTTTAGCCGAACACGGGTTTATTGGCAGTATGAGCCGAAAGGGAGATTGTTGGGACAATGCGGTTGCGGAAAGTTTTTTCCACACATTTAAAGTTGAGTGTGTTCGGGGAAGAATATTCGCGACTCGTGAAGAAGCCAAGAGAATTATTTTCCCCTGGGTGGAAGCGCGCTATAATCGAACAAGACGGCATTCAACGCTTGGTTATTTAAGCCCTTTAGAATACGAAAGGCAATATAAATTATCTGTTAAAAACGTCCACTGAAATGGGGAAGTTCAAAAAGGATGAAAAAGTTATGCATGTTTTTTGTAATGATGCTTATTTTCGGCCAAGCGACTGTTGTTGCTGGAAAGCAGAATACAAAACAGACAGAACCTAGAAACCAAATTCAAGCACGAGGTGAGGAAAAGGCAGATATGGGTCAAAAACCCGAAGATTCTGGTCAAAGCGATGGCCCCGGCGGCACAGAAACACAAAAACAACTACAAGAAAGAAATCCTGAAGATAAGCCATGAATTTTTAAAATTCATGCAAACAGTTGTTTATTATGAAAATTAGGGGATTGATTTATTGATAAACTCAATAAATCAATCTCCTAATTTAATTATTGCTGCAGAATTCTATGGGCATGAGCCCATAGATGATTGCCTTTGATTATTCGCCAGTTTCAACCAAAAAGATTGGCGGACAAGTGTTAGGGGATGTTACGCCGAAGGCGAAACGTGAAGATGCTATGGGTGTAAACCCATAGAGCTTCACTCTATAATATAAACAATAGCAATAAGTTCCGGAAATTTGCTTTTAACCAGAAAAACTCCTTTGTTTTTGGTCTTTTCCTACAGCTTCGTTGTGTGT
>JAGLQQ010000131.1 GCA_023136735.1 Candidatus Omnitrophota bacterium
TAACCCCTATCTTTAAAAGAAAAAGCAACTCCTCTGTTTTTTAGAAGAATTGCTCATTAATGTATTGTCTTGGTTTTTGCTCTCATTTACTCTACTCCGTTGTACAGTTATGAGAAAAATTGTGTAGGATTATAGTATCAAATTCAAATTAGTTAGTCAATTTTAGTGAATAACTAAAATATCTCTTCTTTTTCTTGGTCTTTTTTCACCCTCAAGACTAATGTATTGCATTCCCGACTGTATTGGAAAGTCTTTCTATAAATTGGTAATAATTACGCAGCTCGGAACTCCTTCTTACAGTTTGAATTGGCGCAATGACACGATTGAAATTAGGTCTGCAATCTCTCATATTTTTGGCCAATCCCTGCGCCTTTAAAGCGTATGCGTGCTTACTTGAAGACCTTAAATACATTAGGACTTGTCTTTTAGCCCTTGAAGTTACAGTATCCTTTCCTGCCTGACGGCAGGTTTCCATAGCCTGCCCTAGTAGTACTCCACAACTCACAGCCTGATAGGTTTTCCCTCCGAGTGCTTGAATAGCCGGGGTAATGCCTGGTAATTCGACTGATCTCTTTTGCCAGTTGCGAGCGATTCCCTGTAAATGCTTAGTCACTCCGCTAAGACCACGAATTCGAGAGCGCTTTAGTTCAGCTATTGCTTTATTCAAATATATGACTCCCTTTTTTCTTTCCAATCGAAGAATTTCAGCCTGTCCAATTGCCCGACCAGCTCGAAATATCGGATCCATAATATTCCTCCTCTATTTTCATGGATTTAGCATCCTATTGGTTGTCTTCGCTATTCTTATCATTAGATTTATCTGGTTCTTCCTGATTATTTCGTTCCTGTTCATTATCATCCTGATTCTGTTCTCCCTTATCACTTCCATATAATTTCGCGAATTTGTCTCGTCGGTCCTTTTCTCTGTCGGTTTCGGGGCCGCCTCCATGTTCCTTGTCATCTTGCTTCAATTCTTTTTTAATCTCTTTTGATGTTTCATCACACATTTTCCCCTCCTTTTTTTGTGTTAATAAGTCCATTCGGACGCACACAAGGAACACCCATCCCCCGCATGAAGAATATTTCAAGGAAAATCTTCGAAGTCCCGATGAAAACCCAAAGAAGTTTCTACCTTCAAGACAAGTTTAATATATTTTTATCCCTACCCGCTAAACGCTATTCATTAATCCCTGTTTCTAATAAAAAACAACTCCCCTATACTTAGAAGAATTGTTTTGAATTTGGATTTCTTTTTATTTCTGCTCTCATTTACTCTACTCCATTGTATAGTTATGAGAAAAAGTTTGTATGATTATGCTACCACTTTGAGGTTAGTTAGTCAATTTTATTAAATCCTGCACCAAAACCCACTCCAAGGAGCTTTTAACTTGTCACTCGTCACTTGTAATTCATAATTTGTAATTCATCACTACCTTTCGTATTCCCCTTGTAGAATTTTTGCTTAATTTTCTTTGATTTAGGCGAATGGACGAAGACATGATGTCTGAGCTCCGTAATCCATGGATAGATTTTCGGAAGCGATCCGCCAAAGGCGAAGAATGAGTGAGCCTAAATCATTAGAAAATAGGGAAAATTTCTTAGGGGCGGGTTTTCTTTGCATACTTTCTTTTAGCCGCCAAAAGAAAGTATGGCTGAGGGACGCTTTTCCGGGGGCAAGCATCGCCCCCTCTTCAAAAAGGCACTATTCCTTTTATTCCATCTCCATTTTTTCCAAGATATTGATCTTTATAACAATATCTTCTGCGACATCAACAATAGCTAATATCTTGATCTCGCCTTTCATGCCTGTCTGATCGTACTTATATTCTATAGTATAGTCTTCTATCTCAAAACTGCTTTTTACTGACTCATTTAAAACAGTTATTCCATAAGTTTGCATATCATTCACGATGCATGATTTATAGCCTTGTGCTATTTTAGAGATAAGTTCTTTATGGCCTATTATTGTAATTTTATGTCTGATCTCTTCTTTGTTTTTTACTTTTTCCCTAACTCTGCCTATTAGTACCCGATATTTATTAGCTTCACCTAGTTGCTTAAAATATGCAACAGGGTCATGATGCTCGTAAAAAGGCGTAAACATTGTCGAACTACTAGTATCAGTTGGGATAGAACCATCATTCGTAAAACGAACCTTATTTGTCTGATCTGTATAGTAATTGTTAATACCGCTAACTTTCGGGATTATCGGACCAGCATAGATAGTAAAGCCATCTTCTGTGCTCTTATAAGAGAAGATATAACCGTCTTTTCTTTGTTTGTTTAATTTTTCTACAATAGGCAATTGACTGAACTCAACAGGAAATTTTTGGTGTGTTTGATAATGAGTAAAGCAGGCCTCAGATAATTCTTTTATTGTCTTGAGTGCTGAGACTTGATTTAGATCTATAGGAATTCTTCGAGCAATTTTTTCTACTTCTGCCTGATTAACAAGGATAACACTGTCTTGCGTTAAAAGCTTTAATGCCTCTTGTTTTTCCCTTTCTGTGATCTGTCCTGTTTGATGTAAATCTTCCACGGTTGCTTTCATAAAGCTAATTGCCGATGTCTCCCCTTTTTCACTCGCTTCAAGAAGATTAGAAAAGATAACATCACCTTGCAGACAAATACATAAACAAATTATTATCGCTATTAATTTATTTTTCATTTAGCGTTGGCTCAACCTTTAATGGAATGTAAGTAAAGCGGTATTGCGCTTTGCTGAGTTTATTATAAAATTTTTCTTCTTGGATAGATGATGATGATGGATCTACAATCTTGGAAAATCCTTCCCATATACCAAACCAGCCTAAAGGCATTACTACAATGCTGATAATATTTATCACTAAATCATTAAACCACTTGTAATAAGCAGCCAGAGTCAAAAAGGTAAGAAAACAAATACCGCATAATACAAATACAATCCCCCGGATACGAACACGGATACTTTCTTTTTTCCGCACTAAAGCCCTGTGCAGAAAATGGCGCTTTAACCGCTTAGAAACTGTGCGTTCGGATTTCTTGTCCTCAAGTGATTGCGGAGCACAAATTGTTACAACAAAATCACCTTTGCTTGTTTCCCGATAACGCTGTTTTAATTCGATAATAAAATCTTCCGAAAGAACCCGCTCACTTAAAGGACGAGGATCAAAATCGGAAAAAACATCATCCCATGTATCAATAGCAATCGCGATTTCCCGCAGCTCTCTAATCTTATCCATAGTCTTATTGCTTTCTGTCTTCGTATGTACTTGTGCTTTCTTTAAATATATTTTCGGTTCCCATCTTCCATTTCCCTTGCTGTAGAAAATATACTACCTGCATCTGACGAGTTACTTTTGTCGCAAATACATGAGATGTGGTGTTCTCAGGGATTTTAGATGTGTTCTCTGTCGCCATAATCACTGCTTTTGTGCCATGCTGGGTATACTTGTCAATTTTTATTGACCACTTAGATGATGCAGCTACACTTGAGCTGAAATCCTTTTCAGCCATAACTTTTTCGCGGTATGTCTTATATATTTTTACAGGCTCAGGATTTAAAATGCCAACATTTAAAACTACTTTATTGAAACCCTCCGGCTTTAAAACAACGCTTACTGCAATTACTATAATAATTATTATAATTAGATATTTCATTTTACCCCCCAGCAAAACCTACCCCTATTTTTATTTTAACTTACAGACTACTAAAAAATATTATACACTTTCAGTAATATTAGCACAATGAAAACATGAAGGTTTTCGGATTAAATTGATGTTTCGATGGGATTTGAATTAGAGACAGGTAAATAAGGAGATAGCTGAATGGTTATCTTTTCCTCGGTTTCATCTACAAAATCGATCTTGTTCTCGAAAAAGCCCTTAACTATTCTCATTTGAGCACTAGTTAATCTCGGAGCATTAAACCCTACATGCACTAATGGCGCTAATCTAAGATCTTTAGCATAAAACGGTGTTTCTGTGAACACTAAATTATCCCATTTACCTTTGAGATTTTCGAACACTCTTTGAGAAGGAGTTTCCGAGTTAAAAACTAATGCCTTCTGGTCCTGCCATCTGGGTTCCTGCGCAAATAAAAGCCACAACATACTGACTCCTATCCCGGCTTTTTGGACTTTTCCTCCCATTTCCTTCACTGCCTTGCCTCTGGGCAAATTAGGCTTGAATGTTACTACTCTGAGATTATAGCGGTTTGATTTGTGTAGAAATAACCGAACTCCTTCAGGACGATGATATTCACAAATAGTGATCTCCCCTGACTGAAAAGCTTTACCCTCTTCATCAAGATATGAGAACTTAAATTTTATCTGATCAAACAGTTCAGCTCCTTCATCACCGTCAACACTAGAAGAATTATCACGCCTTATGCTCCGGATAATCTTCAGCCCCTTAAGATTTTCCAGTTCTTCGAGATTCACCCATTCAGGTAATCTTTGTTACACTAAAAGTAAGGCTTCTTGATCAAGCAGGAGCTGGTTTGCCTTTTGCAAAGAAGACGAACTGATATTGCTCTTTGGAGAAAGCGTGCCTGTATTAACAGGATGCTGCGCCAGAACAGAGTTTACAGGTAAACTCAGGCAAACACTGAAGATCAATAGGCTGATTGTGATTTTTTTATATATATTTTTCATATCTTCTCTCGTTAAAACAATTTAAGGGTTTTTGATACAGCTAAAGCATATCATATTTTTGACTATTTTTCCAAACAGGGGGGTGTAATATAGGGGATTTGAAATAGTTATGGTATCCAGGCTATTGCAATCCATATCTTGAGGTTTATTTCCTTGTTTTTTCCTTATTCTTGTGTCTTGCTTCTATAAGTTATAAAATATATCATACTATTTGTAGTGTGTTTTCAGCATTCAAAATATAGACCGTTGTTTTTTTACTTTTAACTTTTAACTTGCTAATATTATGTTCAGGACTTTAAAATTCTACCCCAAGCAGTATATAAATATAGAAAAGACTTTAAAGCAGCTTGTTGATTTCGGCTATGAGGCGGTTGATGCAATAGGTGAAAAAGGCGAATTCGCGCATCGCGGCGATGTTATCGATATTTATCCGATAAATTACGAAAGCCCCATACGCATTGAAATAGATTTTGATAAAACAGAAAAACTATTTACTTTCTCGCGAACAACCGGAAAGAAAATATCCGATCAAAATCCTTTAATAATTCTTCCCTTTAGCTCTGCGCCAGCAAATCTAAAGATCGAACGGCTTTCTATTAATAAGTTTGAAGAGCTTGAGAAAAATGACTTCATTGTACATATGGACCACGGCATCGGAAAATTCTTAGGAATCAGCATCATAAAAAAACAAAAACATATAAAAATAGAATATGCCGACGGAGATAAACTTTATGTGCCCATGGAGCAAAAAAGCATGCTGCAGAAATATATCGGATTCTCAGGCCATACACCACGCTTGCATAAACTCGGAGGAAAACTCTGGCAGAATACCAAGGCAAAAACTAAAAAAGGAATTACCAGTTTTGCTCTGGACTTGCTAAAGGTACAGGCAAAAAGAAAAGCTCTTTCCGGCTTTGCCTTCTCTCCTGATGCAGACTGGCAGAAGGATTTCGAGAAAAGTTTTCCTTATAAAGAAACCCCTGATCAGAAAAAATCCTCGCTTGAGGCAAAAAAAGATATGGAGACAGCCCGCCCCATGGATAGACTGCTTTGCGGTGATGTTGGATACGGCAAAACAGAGATTGCCTTTCGAGCTGCTTTTAAAGCGGTCATGGATAATAAACAAGTTGCCATGCTTGTGCCCACAACTATTCTTGCTGAACAGCATTATCATAACTTAAAAGAACGCGTTAAGGATTTTCCGGTTGCTGTTGAAATGCTCAGCCGCTTTAAAACCGCCTCCGAACAAGACAAAATAATTGAGAAACTAAAAATCGGCAAAGTCGATATTGTGATCGGCACGCACAGACTTCTCTCAGAAGATGTGCTCTTTAGTAATCTCGGACTGGTAATCATTGATGAAGAACAGCGCTTTGGTGTCAAAGCCAAGGAAAAGCTCAAACATATCAGAGAGCTTGTGGATGTGTTGACCTTGACCGCTACTCCTATCCCCCGAACGCTTTATATGTCTTTACTCGGGGTAAAGGATATGTCGACTATAAATACCCCACCGCAAATGCGTATGCCTATTGAGACTTTTGTCTGCGTTTTCGACGATGAACTACTTAAAAACGCGATAAATAACGAGCTTGAACGCAATGGACAGGTATTTTTTATCCATAACAGAATAAAGGATATCGACGTCATGTACGAACGTATTAGCGCTCTTGTTCCTGAGGCAAATATCGCCATCGGACACGGGCGCATGCATGAAAAGGACCTGGAGAAAGTAATGATCGATTTCATCGAGCATAAAATAGATATCCTCGTATCCACGACCATTGTCGAGTCTGGGCTAGATATCCCTAACGCCAATACCTTAATAGTTAATAATGCGCAGAATTTCGGACTAGCCGACTTATACCAGCTAAGGGGTAGAGTGGGCAGGCTGGACAAACAAGCATATTCTTATTTTCTCACGCCCAAGCATGCCGCATTTAACCCCGACGCAAAGCGCCGCCTGAAATCAATACGCAGGTTTACTGCTCTGGGCTCCGGCTTCAAAATCGCTATGGAAGATCTAGAGATACGGGGCGCCGGAAACCTTCTAGGGGAACAGCAGCATGGATTTATCATGGCTGTTGGCTTTGACCTGTATTGCCAGCTTCTTAATCAGGCGATTGAAAGTTTAAAAGAATCCTGTTAATCGGCATACTCTAACTTATAGATAGACAAGCTAAAGGCAGCAATAGCAATTATTTAGAGGCAGAAGTATAAACACTTAAAGAGTGAAAAAGTTATTTAATTAT